>NZ_JAQRFO010000023.1:0-75131 GCF_028598775.1 Xenorhabdus aichiensis | reverse complement strand
AGTTTCTAGTCTGAAGAAAGGTCTTAATAGAACCAATATACATCCAATAATACGCATTTAAATCTGTATTAATTAATTTTTACGGATTTTTCTTATTTATATATTTTATTTCTTTTATATTCAATATTTTAATAAATTTAAGATTACATAAATTCCCATAAGAAAAAAGTTAGGAAGCAGGTTAGTTATCCCTCGTGTAAGGAGAATAAAAATGCGGTTTAACCCGGTGACTGGTGAGGAAGTTGATAGATGCAAGGTGACATCAAAACAAAGAATGCAACTCGTGTCATAGAAGAAAGCCCTTTGCCTTGGTAAGGGTACTGTCTTTTACAACACGCTCATAAAAAAGTCATGTCATTAAAAAAACAAAGTGCATGTCTGAAAACAAAACGGCGAATCAGGTGTAACAATAGGCGCAAATGGTGAGGTAAAAGCCAAGCCATTATTCAAGCTCCAGGGCAACTATCCTTGATAACGCCATAACTTACTGATTTAAATTGAAAGGATAAGATATGGAAGAAGCTAACCTATTAGTCGGACAACGAATTCAGGCCAAAAGGAAAGAGTTGAGTATCACAGCAACGGCATTGGCGAAAAAAATTGGCATTAGCCAGCAGCAGCTTTCACGTTATGAAAGAGGAACAAACCGGATTAATATAGTTCATCTTGTTGATATTACTATATTGTTGGATACTCCAATTAGCTGGTTCTTTGAAGATTGTTATAAAGATAAAAAAGAGGGCAGCACGGTCAATAAACTCACTGATCAATATATTCCCATTGCTGAAACAGTTATAGGAAAAGATGGTCGTTAAATGGGACCAGAGAAACTCGTCAGAAGCCTGCTGTAAAGCCTGATTCAATCTGGCAAATCTGAGGCTTCTGACTCTTTTATCTACATTCTCAGGGGTTACCCATCACACCAACTATATCCGTAATAAACTGCCTGATACCTTCCCTTACATGTATCAGGTATATTCATTAATTCTAATTTTGTTTCCAAGGAAACAATGAAAGAAAAAGAGATGAAGCCATTGGGTTGGGCGCCATTCCCGTTGTTGCGGTGACAATCATTGGCGGCAGTTACAGCTATCGCATGATCCACCAGCATGTTTCCCAATTTGTCGAAGAACGAGCAACCGCAATCGGCCTTTATAGGTTGTGCCCATATCCAAACAAGCCACAAACCACACTGAAACATGCAGACTGAAAACGGATTATCGTGCCGACTATGTTAATAGTGACCACATTTTTGATAATCTCAACGAAGGCACGTTATGGCATTATGACAAATATTGTTTAATTCATTTCTAAAAGTGATTTTTATCCTATTTCTCAAATCGTAAAATAAAAAGAACATTAGCAATTTTCATTTTTTAGTATTTTTATGATTTAATTATTTAAAATAAGAAAATAATAATGCTATCCATAGTCTCATCAATGTTATCTATTCCTGTACATTCTCAAATACTCCAGATAAAAAATGACACTTCTATTTTTTACTGCCTATACATAAAAAAAATTGTTTAAATCATTTCATAAGAAAACGTATTATCTTTAGCTTAGTTTTAAATTGCTATTTATAGATTAATCACGCTCTATGTTATTAAAATGTTATTAATGAATTATATTACAGGCTTAAATCAAATAAATCATCGCCATCTGACCAACTCCATCATTTTTAACATTGATAATCACAGAGAACGTATCTGATTTTTCCAAAGATATGTAACAATAATGGAGTATAAAATGGATAACACTGAAAAAGATACAGAAAGCAAATTAGTTTATAACACCGATCCAGGATATCAACATCCAAGCCCTGTTCAGGGTTATGGCAAGGAAGCAACACAAAAAACCTATCAATTAAACGGTTATAACCCGGCAACAAGCACCGATATTTTAACCTATACCGCCACCCGCATGGCTAAGACGGTGTTTAACACCTATCACGATGATGATGAATTCAGTATCGCGTGCTACTTCACGGACTGGGCGCAATATGATGGAAGGGCAGTGGAGGCATCACCATCGGATGATGTATTCAGAACTCAAGGCGGGCGCGGTGCCGATTTGACCCGCATTAAAGGCGATTCAACCAATGGTAGCCCCTTTAAAAAATTGATATTCAGTTTTGCCGGCATCGTTGGTGATGAAGGGCCAAAGAAAACCACAATTCTGAGTGCTGCCACTAGCTGGGGATTTGGAACAGGTGAGGATTACACTGGATGGCCTATCCCAATTGACCCCTGGGCCGATGTCAGCGCTTACTTTAACTGCGGTTTCGATAGTGGGGCATTCGATCCGTACCCAACAATATATAACCAAGATAAAGCCAAAGGATTACTGGGCGGTTTCAATTCATTGAAAAAGGCCGATCCTAATCTGGAGGTTTCCGTCAGTATCGGCGGCTGGTCAATGAGTGGCGCTTTTTATGACATTTGTCGCAGTGAACCCTATCGTAAACAGTTTATTAATGGAGTCAAAGATCTATTCAGTCGTTTCTCAATGTTCAATCATATCGATATTGACTGGGAATACCCCGGCTCTGCAGGAATGGGAAATCAATTTGGTGCAGATGATTACGTCTATTATAAAAAACTGATTGAGGAATTAACGGCAGCCAATATTCCCAATTTACAAGGAATTAGTATTGCGGCTTCAGCCGATCCTAAAAAAATTGATGATGCCCATATTCCAGAGCTAATGAAAGCCGGTGTCACTGGCATCAACTTGATGACTTATGATTTCTTTACTTTGGGTGACGGTAAACTTTCTCACCATACCAATCTTTATCGCAACAAAGATGACCAACATTCCAAATATTCTATTGATGATGCCGTTCAGCATTTAATCACTCTCGGTGTTGACAAGAAAAAGATTTTCATTGGTTATGCCGGTTATACGCGCAATGCAAAAGGCGCAGACATCACCAGCAAAAGTCCGCTGCAAGGAAGTTATAACGGAGCCGGCAATGTCGTCGGCACTTTCGAATCGGCGGTTATCGAATGGACTGACATTATCTATAACTATGTTGATTTCGAAAATGGCATTGGCCGCAATGGCTATGAAATCATTCAAGATAGTGTTGCTAAGGCGGATTATCTTTATAACAAAGATCTCAAGGTCTTTATGTCATTGGATACACCTCGTTCAGTCAGAGAAAAAGCCCGCTATGTCAAAGAAAAAGGATTGGGCGGCTTATTTATTTGGTCCGGTGATCAGGATAATGGCCTATTAACCAACGCAGCCCACGAAGGTCTGGGACGTACCGTTAAGAAAAGTGTTATCGATATGTCACCGTTTTATTTCGATAACAATGATCTCCCTTCTTACGATAAACCTAAAGAACCTCAATGCAAGGACTGTGTTTAATCAACATAACGTCTGAAATACAACATCTAATGGTTATTTGATTAATGACTGTTTGATGAATATGGCCGAATAATTGAAATGGGATAATAAAAATGGACAAGAATCACGATTATTCTGATGAACAGCAGAATATGAAAAAAGTATCACCATTATTGGCGGCGGTGGCTGAAATATCATTACCTGAAATACCATCACCGGAAAAATATTCACTCACCACAATAAAACAGCACAATACCCCATCCTCTGTTTCGTTGGTAGATTCACTCAAAAATCTGGGCTATCACTCCATCTTCGATATTGTCAGGCTGTCAAAACAGCGTTTCATTAAACGCCACAATGAATCTCTTGCGGGTCATGCCGAAATCATCTTTGACAAAGCGGTGAGTATGGCTAACCAGTTGGTTCAATACTATCGGCAGAACCCGCTCAGGCAATACGATGGACAGGCGGCGGCTTTTCTGTCAACCGCCACCAATAATCAGGGCACCCGCGAACAAACAGGAAAATTGCCTGATTATAGCGGCCTGTTCCCAGAGCCGTGGGATAACTTCTGTCAGCCGGATGCCATCGAATCCCTTGATAGCCCTGCCAACTATCTGCTGGATCTGTATAAATTTATTCAGCAGATTGAAGTAGATGGCACCAATCAGGCGACGTTGCTGGCAACCAGGCGCTCGGATATTTCACAGCTGATGCTTGATAATGATGCGCTTTATAAAGAGCTTCGTGCTCTGACCATCGTGAATGATGTGCTGTCTGAAAGCGCCAGAAACTATATTGACCAGATCGGGGAAGCCAATAAACCGGTTAATCAGGTATTGGGAGAAACGCGTTTTCCCTTTACGTTGCCTTATAACTTGCCGACTCAGCAGATCAACCGAGGGCTGGCAGAAAGCAAAAACGAATTGGGTACCGTGATCCGGCAAGTCGATCCCAATTTCCCGTGGCATACTGAAATTGCCAAAAATGACCAAATTTTGCTGGCCTATTCACAGTTGAGCAATGAACAAATCAGCCTACTGACCGAAACTGCCCCTTTCTCTCAAAACCTGCTGTCACGGGATCAGCTCATCAAAGCCTATTACGGCAGTAGTACGACAGAACTGGTGCCTGACAAAGATATTTCACGGCATGCTTATATTGTTGCTCAAGATGACAGTGTTAACGGCCCGACCAAATTGGTCGAAAATTCGCCTAATGCCTACGATACGATTTCCATCATCTGCAAAAATCAGGCAAACAAAACCATCTCGGTCAAACTACGGGCAGAAAACGTTCTCACTTACTATCGCATCAAGGCAAGGATGGAGCCGTTTGACAACTCTCCGCCCTTTAGCCGCCAGTTAAAGCTGACCTATGTGGAAAGCGATAACTCAGAGATCGGTAATCTGGATGATGGCCCATACTTTGGTAATATGACCATTTATGCGGCGACCCCCAAAGAAACGCAATCAGGTGAAAATCAACCAACCGGGCAAATAGACGGCGTTGTATTTCAAGCCATGAGTTATCGTCTTGCGATTGACAAATCAGGTACACCCTCTTCCGAATTATCACCGCAGGCGAATGACTTCTTCATCAATAATTATGGTCTTTCAGAAGAAGAAAGCGCCCAACTTAAGAAGATCGCCGTTTTTGGCGACCAAACCGGAACGCAAGTTACTCACATTGAAAATCTATTTAGCAGTGGTAACTACCGTCCTATCGTTTCCCCTAATGTGCACTTTTCCAACCCGATTTTTTACAATGGACAAACCACCGCCACCTTCCCGGCCGCTTATCATTATGGCGGGGTTTACATTAATGCCGGGCAACGAGATGCTCTGGAAATCATTCGGGCGGATAACGGGCGTGAAATCAAAGCCGTATCCAACTTCCGCTATGATCGGCTGAACCGTTTTGTCCGCTTGCAGCGCTGGCTTGGGCTGCCTTACCACCAACTGGATCTTCTGCTGGCTTCCGGTATCAAGGCAGAAGCCGATAATCTGGACATGAAAATTACTGACAATGTATTGAAGCAATTGGGGCTGTTCAGGCATCTCAATATGCAATACAAAGTCACGCCAGAAATGTTTGCTGGCTGGCTGTACCAGATTACGCCATTCTCAACCAGTGACAGCGTGCCGTTCTTTGACCAGATCTTTAATCAGACCAAACTGTTTGATCAACCGCTAACGCTGGATGATGAGGTATTCAGCTACACGGCAACTCAGGGCGATGATGGCAAAACCGTTAAGCAACTTTGTGCCGGGCTGGGCATTTCCACGGTGACTTTCCAATTGATTGCTCCCATTGTTGAAAGTGCGCTCACGCCGACTCAAGATACGCTGACGGGGAAATTAAGACGTAATCTTGATGTTGTTTCCAGACTTTACCGTCTGGTCAGTATTCCACGCACTTTCGGTCTTTCCACGGAAGATGGCGTGTTCCTGATCGATATTCTGACCGGCAATCACCGCTATTTGGCACAACAACCCACTTTCACCTCAGACCCGACGCGCAAAGACGATATTCTCATCGTCATCATGAAAATGGAAGCCGTGAGCAGTTGGCTGGCGAAAACCAAAATCACGGCGGCAAAACTTTCCCTGATGTCGGGGCAAACAGTGCTGCCTGTCGTGCCAACAGACAGCATGGTGACCTTTTTTAACGGTATTGCTGCCGGCTTGTCCGATAGTGTGCTTCTGTCACCTTCTGATTTTACCCGCCCAGAACTGGCAATAATCAATTGGTGGGAATTACTGACAGCAGAGAGCGGGCTTCTGAATGCGCAAGGGCTGCTCCTGGATATTCCGCCTGAGTGGGATAAAACAGATGAAACCCAGATCAGGGAAAAGGTCAGGGCGCTGTTCAAAGAAGGAGAAGCTCCACAGGATAATGTCATCAATATCGTGGCCCAACTGCTGATTCAGGCCAAAAATGCGCAGGAAAATCTGTTATCCAGTGCGATTGCAGCGGAATATGGCGTAGAAAAAAGTTTGGTTCCCTTACAGCTTCGCTGGTTAGGCAGTAATGTTTATCTTGTTCTGGAGATGATTTTGGCGGGTATCCCTGAAACTGCCGCCGAGCTCAGTCATCAATTCATCGACTTGGCCTACAGTTTGTTAATTTATACCCAAATCATCAGTACCCTGAAAATCAATAAAAACCTACTTTTGCTACGCCTGACAAAACCAGAATGGCTCGGTTTGTCAAACAGTAAAACATCAAATTCATTGTCACTGGATGAAATCTATCTGTTGACCCGCTATCAAGACTTCGTCAACAACGCCAATCAGAACGAAGACAAGATCCATGATTATTTTTCTTACGCGAACAAGCCGCAAGCCAATGGAAAGGCCGTCAAAGACAATGATGATGAAAATGAAAAATGTGCAGAAATTCTGGCAGATATTCTGGGCTGGAACGCCGATGAAATTTATCTGGCCTGCACATTGCAAGGATTGACACCCCCGCAGGCCAAAAATTTACCCCATATCGATTGGTTACGTCGATTGCAGCAGCTTGCAGTCACGACCAACCTGTCAGTCAAAACGTTATGGGATGCCAGCACATTAACCATCAATACTGATTTCAGCCTTTACCAGAGTGTCGGTGAAGCGGTCATGGCGGCGTTAAAAGCGCAAGGAGATAACGAGAATGTCTAATTCCATCGAAGCAAAATTACAAGAAGATCTGCGTGATGCGCTCGTTGATTACTATCTTGGGCAAATTGTTCCCAAGGGAAAAGATTTCCAGTTCTATCGCGACAAAATCAAGAACGTCGATGATCTCTATGATTTTCTGCTACTGGATACGCAAGTCTCTTCGAAAGTCATCACATCGCGCGTGTCTCACGTGACCCAATCGATACAGCAATATATCAACCGTATCGTGCTCAATCTGGAACCGGGTCTTGCCATGACTCAGGAAGAAACCTATGACTGGCAGGAATTTGCCAACCGTTACGGTTACTGGTCTGCCAATCAGCAACTCAGGTTATATCCCGAAATTTATGTTGATCCTACCTTGCGGCTGACCAAAACCGAGTTTTTCTTCCAATTGGAAAGTGTGCTGAATCAGGGAAAATTGACGGATAACGTCGCTCAGAAGGCAGTTCTTGGTTACCTGAACAATTTTGAAGAAGTCAGTAATCTGGAAATTATTTCGGGTTATGAAGATGGTATTGATCTTGCCAATGACAAAACCTATTTCATTGCTAAAACCCGTACCCAGCCTTATCGCTATTTCTGGCGAACACTGGACATGAAACAGCGTAATACGGACTCGAATGAGCTGTATCCAACAGCCTGGAGCGAATGGAAACCTATCAGTGTGCCGTTAGAAAACGCCCGCAATGGCGTTGTCCGTCCGGTCATCATGAATAACCGTCTCTACATAAGCTGGTTTGAAGTTTCAAAAGAGGAAGAGAAAAAGGAAGACAACGAAAACAATACCACCATCCGATACCGCACCAAACTCAATCTGGCACATTTGGGGTTTGATGGTACATGGAGCAGCGGCACCACCGTGCGCGAAGAAGTGCTTGATTATTCTATGGATAAAATGATTGCGGTGCTTGACCGGACGGGTAAAGAAGACCGTCTGGCACTGGTGGCATTTACCCGCCGTAAGGGAATAGATGAGAAGAAAAAACCCTATGACTATGACGTAGTATTCAGTTATATCTGCGATAACATGCTGATGGCCTCCACAGATCTGCCTCCCTCAACCACGAAACTCTCTGACCAAGATGATTATGGTAACAAGCTAGTTTGGTTCTTCTTCCGTGAACCCCTCAATGGCGGCATGGACGAATTTAAGCAACTGATCCTGTATCCCGTCCATATTAATAGACAGTGGCCGATTGAGAAGGAAAGAACATTTGAGGGCTCACTGGGGAAACAGGAGGATTTCGACCTCAAAGCTGACTATTTGGAAGATTCACTGGATATGTATCTGACCTCCATCTCCACCTACAAATACGATTTCAGCCTGAGCAAAAATATCCTGTACTGCATCTGGCTGGAAGACAAAAATGAAAAAAGATGCTGGCTGGATTACAAGGTACTGACAGAGGAGGATTTTAAGCAAGGGAAAATCGAGCTTAGTGTCAGAGTCAAACGGTGTCACAGCGATGACCTCAGCGACATCACGATTGTCACCGGTTTCAGTTTGCCTAAAGCAAATACCGACGATATCGGCGGCAGAATCAGAGTCATATTGAGCGTGGGCAGGCGGGTTCGTGAAAAATTCCAGATCAAGCAAATCAAGCAAACCCAATACCTGCAATTCCCTGAAAATCCCCCCACTCCTGTTTGGTATGACGGTAAACAAATCCGCTTAAATACCCTGTTCGCCAAGGAGCTCGTCAGTAAAGCCAGCCAGAAGCTGGATCTGGTGCTCAGTTGGGATACCCAGAACCTGCCTGAAGAGTCGATTTCTGGCAGTGGCGCAGAACCCATTGACCTTAAAGGCGCCAATGGCATCTATTTCTGGGAACTGTTCTTCCACATGCCTTTCATGGTGGCATGGCGTTTCAATGTTGAGCAGCGTTATGAAGAAGCTAACCGCTGGCTCAAGTATATTTTCGATCCTTATGAAAATGAGGATGAGCCGGCTCTGAAGCAAGGAAAGCCGCGCTACTGGAATAGCCGCCCATTGATTGATGAACCGAAGAAAAACTACAGCCTGATGCAGCCGAGCGATCCCGATGCAATTGCTTCCGGTGAACCGATACATTATCGCAAAGCGATTTTCTATTTCCTGGTCAGAAACTTGATTGATGACGGTGACATGGAATACCGGAAGCTTCAACCCACGGCAAGAACCATTGCCCGTTTGAGTTATGCAACCGCCAGTTCGCTGCTTGGCCGACGCCCTGATGTACAATTGGCCAGCTTCTGGCAACCGCTGTCCCTTGAAGATGCTCTCTACCGAGATGTCAACAGTGAGCTGCGCCAACTGGAGATGCAAAGCCAGCCATTGCCCCATATTCCCGTCGTTCATGACAACACGATCCGCGCCCTTGATAATGACCTGTTCATGAAGCCAATCAATAATGAACTGACGGCGATTTGGGATCGTATGGAAAACCGGATTTACAATTTACGGCACAACCTGACGCTGGATGGCAAAGAGATCAACATGGCTCTCTATGATGAGAAGATCTCGCCACGCGACCTGATGAACCTGCGTTACCAGCGCGTAGTCACTGCCCGCAATGCCAGCCGGATGAATTTCAAAACGCCCAATTACCGTTTTGAACCGATGCTGGCACGTGCCAGATCTGGCGTTGAAACGCTGATCCAGTTTGGCGGCACCTTACTGAGCCTGCTGGAACGCAAAGACAATTTGAGCTTTGAAAAATTCCAGATGCTCCAGAATAGTGATCTCTACCGCTTCTCAATCGATCTGCAACAGCAGGAAATCAACATCAATCAAGCCAGCCTTGAGGTTTTGCAGGTCAGTAAAAAATCGGCTCAAGAGCGACATGAACACTTTAAAGGACTGTATGACGAAAATATTTCGTCAACGGAACAACAGGTGATTGAACTGCAATCCCAGTCCGCTTCTGCTCTGCTGGCGGCACAAACCCTGCGTACCGGCGCGGCAGCAATGGATATGGTACCCAATATCTTTGGGCTGGCCGTGGGAGGATCGCACTGGGGGGCTGCGTTGAATGCAGCGGCCGAAATGGTCATGATCAAACATCAATCTGACAGTATCAAAGCCGATAGCCTGAATGTGTCTGAATCATACCGCCGACGTCGTCAAGAGTGGGAAATGCAATACAAACAGGCGGAATGGGAAATCAATTCCATTGATCAGCAAATCAATGTCCAAAACCTGCAATTGACCGCGTCCATGAAACGGTTGGCACAGGTTGAGGCAGAACAGCAAAAATCGCTGGCGCTGTTGGATTACTTCTCCAGTCGCTTTACCAATGAAAGCCTGTACACATGGATGATTAGCCAACTGTCAAACCTGTACCTGCAAGCCTATGATGCCGTTTCATCGCTTTGTCTCTCCGCAGAAGCCTCATTGCAGTACGAATTGGATTCAGAGCAGACCTTTATTGAAGGCAGTAGCTGGAATGATCTCTATCAGGGGTTAATGTCTGGTGAAACACTGAAACTGGCGCTGCAAAGAATGGAACGCGCTTATGTTGAACAAAACTCACGCTTGCAAGAGATCACTAAAACCATCTCTCTCAAGGCATTGCGTAAAACAGCATGGGAAAGAGATCTTGCAACCCTGAAACAGCACTCTCCCATTACTTTTAACCTGCAAGAATCAGACTTTGCTAAAGATTACCCTAACCTTGCCAACCGCCGGATCAAATCTGTCTCGGTTTCTCTGCCCATGTTAATCGGGCCTTATGAGGACATTTGCGCCCAACTCTCTCTGGGCGTCAATACCCGCATGGTGAAAGCCGACATCCAGACAATGGAAAAGCTGGTGAAAGAAGGGATTAATGCTGATTCGCCTTATCTGGCACGCAGCATCCATCCCAACCAGCAGATTTCCTTATCCACCGGTATGAACGACAGCGGTATGTTCACACTGAATTTTGATGATGAGCGTTTCCTGCCCTTTGAAGGCGCGGGTGTCGAATCAAGTTGGACATTCGGCTTTACCAATAACTCACAAAATCTCGACAGTCTGACCGATGTGATTCTCCATGTTCGGTATACCGCAAAAATCGGCTCCTCTACATTCGGTAAAGCCGTTCAGAAATTGCTGGTAGAACAAAAAATCACGGACTCATAACCGCACAGACTCAGCTTGTTACTGGCGATTTTCATGATTAACCAGCCTCCTAAACAGGGGGCTGAACAGGAAAAATTATCGGAGTTTATTAATGACTAACAAATATACTTACACATCATCAAAAGCCATGTCCGATATCAGTGATGTTATTGGTGATCCACTCACTGCCTGGAACCAACAGGAAGGCGGACGGGTTTTTAACGTAATTTTTAACAGCAACGTTTATACCAATACTTACTGGGTCGAACGCTGGCATGTACCGGGTCAATCTGGCCAGAAAAGTTCGCCGCACAATGCCTGGCAGTACGTCCGTGCAGCAACGGCAGAAGAGATCAAAACACATGGTAATCCAACAGATGGCACAGTGAATCCGACAAAAGAGATTCCATCCCCCGTTCTGCAATCTGACCGATACACAGAAGAGACTTACGAGAAGGTGAAGTACAAACCCGATGGTTCAGGCACAAACCTCTCTTATACCGCGACCCGTGTCTGTAAACCGATGTATAACCAATATGAGCGTGATCCGGCTAGACCCAAACTTTCTGCTTACATTACGGACTGGTGTCAATATGATGCCCGCCTTGATGACAAGAATGAAAACCCCGAAGATCGCGGCAGAGGGTTTGATCTATCGACGATTGACCCGACCACTTACGACAAATTGATTTTCAGCTTCTTGGGTATTTGTGGCGACATTGGCGTCAAGAAAGAAAAAGTTAATGAAGTCTGGAAAGGTTGGAATTCCCAAACTGACCAAAAAATCACCGAAGGCCATCTTGTGCCACTGGATCCTTACGGCGATTTAGGTACCGCCCGCAACGTAGGCCTGCCTGAATCGAGCAAAAATACTTCAATTAATGCGGGGACTTTTTTGCCCTATTATCAGCAGAATAAAGCGGCTGGTTTGCTGGGAGGATTACGGGAATTACAAAAGCGCGCGCGGGCAGTAGGACACAAACTTGAGCTGGCATTCAGTATCGGGGGCTGGAGTCTGTCTAGTTATTTCTCCAAGATGGCCGAAGATAAAGACCAACGCACCGTTTTCATCAACAGCGTGGTTGATTTTTTCGAACGCTTTCCGATGTTCAGTTGCGTTGACATTGACTGGGAATACCCGGGTGCTGCGGGGGATGAACACAATATTATCAGTGAAGACGACGGCAAAAATTATGCCTTGCTGGTTAAAGAGCTGAGAACGGCACTGGATAATCGGTTCGGCATAGGCAGTAAAGAAATATCTATTGCCTGTAGTGGGGTAAAAGCCAAACTTGCTAAGTCAAATATCGCTGAATTGGTTAAAAATGGGCTGGATAATATCTTCCTGATGAGTTACGACTTTTTTGGCACCGGATGGGCCGCCTATATCGGACATCATTCCAACCTCTATTCCCCTAACGAGCCCGATCCTAGTGGAGAATATGATCTTTCGGCAGAAGCCGCGATTAATTACCTGCATCAGGATCTGGGTATTCCTCTGAGTATAATTAACTTGGGTTATGCCAACTATGGACGTGCGGGTAAAGGTGCCAATCTGGAAACGCGTTTGTACGATAAGCTGGGTGATGCTCTGGGCACAATGGAAAAAGGTGCGCCGGAATTTTTCGATATTGTCAATAACTACATGGATAGTGAACATACGCTGAGTACGGGAAAAAATGAGTTTGTACTGATGACTGATACCAATGCTGATGCGGATTTCCTGTTCAGTGAAAAACAGGGGCATTTCATCTCACTGGATACTCCCCGCACGGTGAAACAAAAAGGAGAATATGTCACCGAGCATCAACTGGGAGGGATCTTTTCCTGGTCTGGTGATCAGGATTGCGGTCTGTTGGCCAATGCCGCCAGAGAAGGTATGGGATATATCGCCAAATCTAATCATGAAACTATCGATATGGGGCCGTTGTATAATCCGGGGCAACCCTACTATTTAAAATCGCTCCGTGAATTGAAATCTTCGCGCTAGACCTTGATTCATTGATAAACGCCAGTACCAACATGCTGGCGTAATTCCGTTCTAATTTATCGTATCTTGTTGTGATTGCTCTAAAATATTTAATTCTGGCAAATGCATTTGCCACTAAGTGCTGGTAACGATATAAACCTTTATCAATATGCTTATCGGATTGTGTGAGCCACCAGAGGTTACGTATGAAAATATTTAGTGGATAATTCCTTCATTTTTAGAGGGGTGCAGATGAAAGAATTAGTGGGGGTCTTTTCTGATTTTCCAGATCCACGTTATCAGGGAAAGGTTAAACACCCAGGGGTTACGCATGAAATTTTAGTAGGCTAAAATTTCATGCGTAACCCCTGACCTGCATCGCAACTACAAACGCTATCCAATCTTTACCCGATTAACCCGCAAAGATTTAGCCACCATGCCAGAATTACTTAAAATTGGTATACCTACAGCGGGAACACTGGGTCTGGAAAATAGTTTGTTTAATGGCTGTGCCTGGCTAATGGGAGCTTTAGGCGCTATCACGCTAGCGGCTCATCAAAGCCTCATGCAATTGGTCATCACAAGTTTTACTGTGCCACTAGGGCTGATGTATGCGGTTTCCATGCGTGCTGGGCAAGCTTCAGGTGCGGGAAACTGGCATAAAGTACATAGCTTATCCTGGATTGGAAACACTCTAATTCTATTATGGTCATTATTTACCATCACTGCCTTACTGCTGATCCCAAATGAATTATTGTCCCTTTTCCTACCTTCAGATGTAAATCAGGCAACCGAAGCCAAAAATATCGCATTAATGTTGGTGCCGTTTGCCGCCCTACTGTGCCTGCTGGATGGTTGGCAAACAATGGTATGTGGACTTCTCCGTGCTTTGAAGGATGCTCAAATTACAGTTATTATTTCTGGAGTGAGTTATTGGGGGATCGGGCTTCCACTTGCATGGTGGCTCTCGCAGTCTTCTCTCGGCCCTGATGGTGTCTGGTGGGGAATGTGTTCCGGGCTGTTCATCGCTTGTTTTATAATGCAGATTAGATTGCAAATGCTATTACGGCAACGCATGCATATTTCTACTAAATTAGAAATATAGAAATTTATTTATACATTGATAATGCGATTCTATTTCTTGTACGACAGTGAAGGAATCTTCAGGATAAATTTTTCTCAATGGGCCGCACACAGGCGGCCACAGATTATTGGCAAAATTACAGATATAATATCTTGTTTTATATCATAAATAATCAAATATTTTGTGTGGGTTTTTTCCGAATTCTGTCGGTCATATCGGAAAACAGGTTTTATTTAAACTGGGACTTAAATAGCCGCTCGAATTTATTTTACTTTATCTAATAGTTTCGGCCTGTCACCCGAAAAGTCCATCCAAGGATTGGTATTCAGCATTTCTGAATGGGCTACGCTGGGATCCTCATAACGCATCACAAATGTTTCCGGACCATGTGCGTATGCCACCAGTAAACCTTGCTCCGCATTAATGAAACCACCATGAGGGCCCAATCCCGGATAGCTGAGGCGTATAGCCTGATCGTTTGGTCCAACTTCATTAACTAACACGTTAGCAGTCACTCCATTGTTCAGAACAAAGAACCAATTTAATGGGCCGCCTGAAATCACAGTCATTACTTCGTCAATTCCGGAGCCATCTTCAGAAGAATTTACATGCAGTCGACCAAATTTACTCAGTACGTACTTTTTCGTTTCATCTGTCATTTCTTTCATATCGTAAACTTTTGGATAAGGGGGAACATCTACTTCTGTAGTAGATAAATAGCCACCGCGATTAACTGCTGGAGTTCGCCCAGCAAGCCGGATTTGCTCCAGAAAATCTGCACGGTTTAAATTAAAGATGGAAATAAGTTTTTTCTTCTCTTCATCGTTAGTTGCACGGGTTTTTGATACTTTGATAATAGGTTTAGCTTCTTCTGGGATAGATACCAAACTAATCCGCACGCCAACTTCACGCAGAATTGCATTGGCATTATCAACACCAACAACGTCATTACGTCCATCACTGAATTTTATACTTACGCTACTCATATTAAGCTTCCTCATTTAGGTTGTTTTTTAAACAAATCTCTATACCCAATGGATTTCAAAGTGCAGCGCGACGGCAAGAGAACAGATCCCCAGGAGCATAGGCCACTATGTGACTGGGGTGAGTGAACGTAGCCAACAAAGCTGCAACTTGAAAGACGACAGGCATATAATTCAATTGTAATGCCTACTATTTATAAAACACAAAAAACAAAATCATCTTTCTGTTAAACATCAAAATAAATAAAAAAATAATATTTACTACAATTCATATATTTTTATTAAAAGCAACAAAAATTAATGTAGTATCTATTTCATATAGAGATTTTTAAATAATACTTGTGCATTAGAATAAATCTAATCAATGCTATCATGGCAACCATTAATTAGCAGTCGTAAACTATTTTTGAGTAAACTGAGGTACTCAATTTTATCAATAATGATAATTGTCATACATTATTCAATTTATCTTCAACAAAATGTCTGTAGAAAAGAATAGTCATAGAAAAAATTCTTCACTTTAGTTTGTGATAAATATATTTCATTAATAAAATATTAAAAATCAGTTATGCTTATATACTAAACAAACCTGAAATGCATAGCAGACTATTTTTATTAAATTTATTTTAAGTAAAATGGGTATAGGTACTATTCATCAAATCAATAATGTTACTAAGTGTCGTAAATGAGGTTTCAGGCGTTATCAGGTTTATAGTCTTTCGTCGGTATAACATACCAAATGATCATTAGCCAGATACCAACCGACTGCTGTAATAGGGTCATATAATGTCAATCCCTGCCAAGGCTATGAACATAGATTAAAACCATTAGATTACCGTCAATATCATGAGTAAGATATAAACGTGGGTAGCAATCACGTGGATTTACAACGGTAGCTTCAAGACCAGAGTAAAATAACTCATTCATATGATGGTTTCGACTCCAACGTCTTCGACGATTCCGTTCGTATTCAATAAAATTATTAATACGATCAACTGTTGTGAATGGATGAGGCATAAAATACCCTTATAAACACTATAGATACTTATGAATAAGGGTAATTTAGCTTTATAAAAAATGTAACGACTTTTCTCTTGCATAAGTTGTTCATTCCCCGCACAAATCCGCACACCTCTCAAAGGATCTCACCCCCAGGGGTTACACATGAAAATATTTAGTGGATAATTCCTTCATTTTTAGAGGGGTGCAGATGAAAGAATTAATGGGGGTCTTTTCTGATTTTCCAGATCCACGTTGTCAGGGAAAGGTTAAACACCGTTTTATTGATATCTTAGTGATCGCGGTATGCGCTGTCATTGCCGGGGCTAACGTCTGGACCGATATTGAACAGTACGGCCAGCTAAAAAAGGATTGGCTGGGTTCATTTCTTCTGCTCAAAGGCGGTATTCCGTCACATGATACTTTCCGGCGCTGTTTTAGTTTATTAAATCCCGGCCTCTTTGAACGTCATTTTTATCAGTGGATTTCTCGTGACGTCTCTTCAGAAAAGCGAACGATCATTGCGATTGATGGTAAAAGTTTACGCCATTCGTTTGATAAGAAAATTGAACAAAGCCCACTACATGTGGTGAGTGCATTCTCGGTTGAGAAAGGACTCAGCTTATGTCAGTGTGCAGTAGACGGAAAATCAAACGAAATTAAGGCCATCCCCGCATTATTATCGATGCTTTCATTGAAAGGACATCTCGTGACGATTGATGCGATGGGTTGCCAACGCACGATTGCTCAGCAATTACGTGAGAGTGAAGCCGATTATATTTTGTCGCTTAAAGGCAATCAGGGAAAAACTTTTTCGGAAGCTGTTAATTATTTTCAACAGCAACAGATAACCCAAAAACCTTACCTTAAACCTGACTATGATGAATTCGATGATAATCATGGACGTACCGTCAGACGACGTGGATGGGTTCTGCCGCTGACATCAGAAACAAAATACCTAAGTTCTTGGCCAAATATTCAGGCCCTTCTGGTAACGGAAACGATACGGCAAGAACACGACTCTGACACGGTGACCTCTGATTTTCGTTATTATTTAAGTAGTTGCCATGATTCTTCCACCTTTCAACTAGGTGCCATAAGAAAACATTGGGCTATAGAGAATAGTTTACATTGGGTACTGGATGTCACTTTTCGAGAAGATGACTCACGGATGAGAGAGCGGATCGCCACAAGAGTATTTGCCCAATTACGTAAAATGGCACTCAATATCGTTAAACGAGATACCAACAGTAAACTGAGTTTAAGTGCCCGAAGGAAATCGGCCGGGTGGGATAATGGCTATATGGAAGCGCTGTTATTTAATCAATTTTAGCCTACTAAAATTTCATGCGTAACCCCTGTGTGAGCCACTTAATTGAATTATATCTATCGATTGAAGTTGGTCATAAAATCAGATTCATAATCATTGTCACAGAAAGACAAATTCAACGCTGAAACGATTTTATCCGTATTCTCTTCTGAGATATGTAGCAGCCCTATGCAACGGTCAAAATGGGATTTATTGCTGTTCATCATATCGACAGATTCCCGATATTCATCAAGCAGCATGACAATCGCTGTACCGCCTGCAAAATAACATTCAGCATCTTCGATAAAATCGGCATCAAGGGATTCAAGAATACGCGCTATCTTGGCGTGATGTTCCAGCCGGTATTTATACATTTAAAATACCGCCGCCGTATTCTTTTACCAATTTATCGATTAGCGCCTTCTCATGCGGTTCCAGCGCCTCTGGCTCTACATATTTCCAGTTGCGCTCATAAAAGGCTAAAGCTTCCCTTTCATCTAATTCAGCGTCATCTTTTAGATACCATGCGATCTGCTTCATTTGAGGATAATCAGCAACGTGCAACATAATTTCCTCCGTTAGGTTCTAATGTGCATATGTACGTAGTATAGCGCTTTTTATCAGCAACATCCAACACTGGATAAATACGTAATTAACTGATATTAAACATAATAGTCTATATTACAAAGAGCCAGATTCAACCTACTTTATTCGCTAAGTCGTTTGTTCAAATCGCGCAGCAAGACTCTGTAAATGAACTGCCAGCCTTCACCATACACCTTGCCATAGTCCAGCGTGGGCAATCCCACACATTGCCTGATATAACGTTGCAAAAAGTGGGCTAACTTATGCGTAATAATACCTATTATTTATTATAATTACTTGAAAATATTTTCTTGTGTACTAGACTTTAAAGTAGAAGCTGATCCATCAATTTATAATAATGTTGGAATAGCTTTTAGTTTGTAGCATATCGCCTTAAAAAAAGACGAATATGACAGAATTATTTTACATAAAAATAAAAATCAATTTCTATCACCAAAATAACTAAATTTTATTTCTAATAAATCTATAAATTATGCTTCTATTATATTATTCCAAATGAAAATAGATATTTAATATCCTGATAACTTTTTATTCCTTATACTAAGGGTGAATTTTATGAAAGATACTAAATTGGTATTGCCAGATGAACTTAAAGCTGAGGCTATAAAGGCTTTCTGTGATTCAATGAGTGGTAAAAGTTCATCTAAAAATATTGATAAAACAATCAAAATGATGTTCGATAAAAATGATGAATATTTGTTTGGTGCATCAGTATCTATAATAAGTGAAATCATTCATTATCATGTCACGGCAACACTTGACGATGGTACCAAAAAATTTTCGGGAGGAGCTTGGGGAGCAAGTACAGCAGGTTACGCAGATTATTGGTCGGGGACTGTAACGACTGCAAATCCTCCTGATCTTTTTGCGAAAACAGTTCATTTTTGGGCCTATACATGGACATTTGCGGGTAAACTTATATTTCAGGATAGTAACTATTATCCGTTGGGAGGCTTTATGGGAAAGGGAGCTGGCACCCTTACAGGCCTAGCTAAGGGCGATGGTGATTGGAATCCGTGATTAAGCAGTCACTTTTTTAATCATAATTTGATAACGTCTAAATTAAATTTACAGGGTGATTGTTAAAATCTCATAATCACCCTGGATTTTTATTTATCCACATATCCAATAAGTTAATTGGCCATTGTACGACAGATCAATTTAATAAATCAGCAATGCTAATATTCTGGATTTCAATCTCATGCAAAAACTCAATAATATCGCCATGACATCAATTAAAGTTTCAATCGTAGAATATTAACAATCAATTATTTAACTTAAATTAACTATCACATTAAGTAAAAAATAGTTATTACAGCACCGATAAATCCGCCTATAGCAGTAACAAACTGAAAATTCATAGTAATAATTATGTTTATTTGTAATATTAAAGATTCAAATGGCTTATGATGACTGCCCATTCCCAAATTTTATTGATATTGCTAAGATCAATAAAATTACAGGAAACTTCTTAGAAATTCTGTCTCAATTAGGTAAAGATTAGCTGATGAGTGAATTTTCTTCATTAATAAAAAAACTGCCTTTTTCAGTAAAGGCATTATTATGTTGCAGTTTCCTTCGTGCAGTAAGTTTTTTTGCTCTGATCCCATTTTGGCCGATCTTTCTTCATGAAGGCTGGGGGCTCTCTCAAGATAGCTTAGGCTTCGTGCTCGGCTCTACAATGCTGATTGCCGAGTTAATCAGTCTTTATGGGGGGTTTTTAGCAGACCGCTACGACAAGCTGTGGTTGATTATCTCTCTCGACACCATAGTCGTCGTCCTCTACATCATTCTGACTATGGTCGGAAATCTGGGTTTGATAGTGCTCCTCTTTGTCTTGGCAACAAGTGCATCATCATCTATTGGGGTTGCAGGTAATGCATTATTAACGGATCTTCTGGAATCGGGTTTGCGCACTAAAGTCATTTCACTGCGGTACGCAATCCAAAATATTGGTGGTGCTCTGGGCCCCGCTCTTGGTGCGTGGGCTGCACTAGGACATAGCCGTGGGCCGCTTGTTGTGGCTGCTATTGCTATCGGGTTATCTTTATTAATATTGTTTATGACACGGCGTTCCTTTAACGCTGTGGATGCGGCTTCTTCCGAAGAAAAATCTAACCTGAACTTTGCCCCGACTATAAAAATATTAATCCGGGATCGTCAGCTAATGTTGTTTCTGGCAGGTGGCATCCTGAGTATGACGGTTTATGGGCCATTGCTCACCTATCTTCCGCAATACCTGAGCACACTCGAATTTACAGCATCAGAGGCTTATCAGAAGGTAGCTATGGCAGCGACTGTCAACTCTGTCGTTGTTATTGCATTACAGTACTATCTCGGGGGCCGCGTCACCACTAAACACCTGTTGGCATGGATTAATGTGGGAACAATAGCATTAATTATCGGTCTCCTCGGACTGGCATCAAGCTCCCTGCTTATCGTCTGGATGATTGCAGTGACAATCTTCACTCTCGGTGAAATCATACTTCTTCCAGCAGAATATGCAGCTATCGAGCAACTCGCCCCAAAACACCTCCGCGGCAGCTACTTCGGTGCCCAAAATCTCGTATATCTTGGACTGGCTCTCGGCCCCATAGTATGCGGCATCGTGCTCACCTATATGGTACCTGTAGCCATGTTCTTTTTCTTAATCGGCATTGCACTGATCAGCTTGATTTTTTATTACCTTGCTTTCCGCAGGATGAACAAAAAACAAAGTGACTAATCCATCGGACAATCCACCCATAGATGAGCGAGACAATCTGTTTTTTTTGGTTCCAGTTAGCGGGGACAAGTTCGTTGAGGGAAATCTTTTCTGGCAATTATCCGCCAAGATAAGCACTCCGAACGGCTTCATTGGCTAACAGCGCGGCTCCGCGGTCTTCCAGAACAATATGACCATTTTCCAGCACATAGCCGCGATCGGCCAATTTCAATGCCTGATTAGCATTCTGTTCAACCAGAAAAATCGTCATACCTTCATCGCGCAATTGCTGGATGGTGTCAAAAATCTGCATGATGATAATCGGCGCCAATCCCAATGAGGGTTCATCCAGCAATAGTAATTGAGGCTGGCTCATCAACGCCCGGCCAATCGCCAGCATCTGCTGTTCACCACCAGACATCGTACCTGAACGCTGGCTGCGCCGCTCAAGTAAACGGGGGAAGAGCTGGTAAACCCGGGTGATACGTTCATGGTATTGCTGCTTATTCGCAAAAAATCCCCCCATCGCCAGATTTTCTTCTACTGTCATGCGGGCAAATACCCGCCGCCCTTCCGGTACGATGGCAATCGCTTCACGCATGATACGTGCCGTCTGCCATTGAGTAATCTCGTTGCCCCGAAAGATAATGCCGCCTTCCGTTGCCCTTGGATCACCACACAAAGTACTGAGCAGAGTGGTTTTTCCTGCCCCATTGGTGCCAATCAGGGTGACGATTTCCCCTTGCTGAATGTTCAGGCTGACTTGGTGCAGCGCCTGTATTTTGCCGTAATGAGCAGATACTTGATTAAACTCCAACATGTTAATAGGCCTCACCCAAATAGGCTTTAATCACTTCCGGGTTATGACGGATCTCTTCCGGACGCCCTTGTGCCAAGGGTGCGCCCTGATTCACAACGTAAATACGATCTGAAATTCCCATCACCAGTTTCATATCATGCTCAATCAGCAAAATAGCAACCTGATACTGCGTTCTTAATTCTACAATTAAGGCATCCAACGCTTCCGTCTCTTTCGGGTTAAGTCCTGCGGCGGGTTCATCCAGCATTAATATTTCCGGGCGTGTCACCATACAACGGGCTATCTCCAAACGGCGCTGCTGCCCATAAGCCAGATTGCCCGCCTGACGGTTTGCCAGTGGCAGCAATCCAACCCGTTCCAGCCAGATAGCTGCGCTGTTGAGCGCCTCAGCTTCCGCCCGTCGGAATGCCGATGTTTTCAATAAACCCGCAAAAATGTTGTTTTTGAGAAATCGATGTTGGGCAACCAACAGATTTTCAATCACGGTCATTTCACGAAACAGCCTGACATGCTGAAAGGTGCGGATAACGCCCAACCGGGCAATTTCTTGCCCAGACAAGCCTTCGAGGTGTTTTTCCCGCAGTTTTATCATGCCGCGGGTTGGCCGGTAAAAACCGGTCAGGCAATTGAATATCGTGGTCTTTCCTGCCCCATTGGGACCAATCAAAGAAACGATTTCACCTTGGTTCAAGGCCAGCTCTACGTTATCAACTGCGAGCAAACCACCGAAGCGCATGGTCAGCCCTGAGACCTGTAATAAAGGGGTCGCATTCATGCTTTGTCGCCTCTCTGTTCAGTACTTAATTCAAGCTGACGACGTTTCATCGGCAATAATCCCTGTGGCCGCCAGATCATCATCAACACCATCAAAGCACCCAGCAGCAACATGCTGTATTCGTTCAAATCACGCATCATTTCACGGGAAACTACCAAGATGATGGCAGACAGGATCACCGCGGTCTGAGATCCCATTCCTCCCAGCACAACAACCGCCAGAACAAAAGCAGATTCAGCAAAAGTAAAAGATTCTGGGCTGATGAAGCCCTGTCTGGCTGCAAATAAGGTGCCAGCAATGCCAGCAAAAGCCGCGCTGATAGTAAATGCAGTCAGTTTAATGCGCGTCGGGCTAAGCCCCAGTGAACGGCAGGCAATTTCATCTTCACGCAGGGCTTCCCAAGCCCGTCCCAATGGCATCCGCAACAGGCGATGAATGACAAGCAGCGTCATTACCACCAGTAGCAAAGCCACCAAGTAGAGGAAAATGATCCGGTCACTGGGGTCGTATTTCAACCCAAAGAAATTATGGAAGGTATCCCAGCCGCCCTCTTTGACACTACGGTTAAATTCTAATCCGAATAGGGTAGGTTTAGGAATTTGGCTTATGCCGTTTGGCCCACCGGTGATTTCTGTGTTGTTCAGCAATAGGATACGGACGATTTCCCCAAAGCCCAGTGTGACAATCGCCAGATAATCTCCCCGCAATCGCAGAACCGGAAAACCCAGCAGCAACCCGAACAATGCCGCAGTCAAACCCGCCAGTGGCAGGCTCTGCCAGAATCCCAAACCGTAATAGTGGTTCAATAACGCATAGGTATAAGCCCCAATCGCATAAAAACCGGCATAGCCCAATACCAATAACCCTGACAGACCGACCACAACATTCAGCCCCAAGCCGAGCATGACATAAATCAGGGTCAGCGTGGCAATATCGACGCTACCGCGCGAAACCACAAAAGGCCAAATAATGGCGGCAGCAACAATGAGTACTACCAGTAATTGCTGTTTTCGGGTTGATCCATCCAAATCAGCTAACTTCCGGCTTTTTGACGGGATCTTCTGTACTGCCTGCTGGATCATGGGACGACATAATTGAAATAGAAAAACGATCGCACAACCTACGGCAATCCACATCCAGCGCACTTCGTCAGCACGCTGCACCACAAGTTTTGTGCCTTGCAGGGACAATTGCATGCCCATCATGAAAGCCGCCAAGATAAACAGCGTTACCGTAGCAATAATCGCATTAATCCAGTTGGCTGTTTTCATACTTTTTCTACCTCCGGACGGCCTAAAATTCCGGTCGGCATCACCAACAGCACGCCAATCAGTAAAGCGAATGACACGACATCTTTATATTCCGTACTTAAGTAAGCTGAGGTCAGTGCTTCCGATACACCAAGGATCAATCCCCCCAGCATCGCTCCCGGAATACTGCCGATACCGCCCAGCACAGCCGCAGTAAAGGCTTTCATCCCTGCCATAAAGCCGATATAAGGATTAATCACACCATAGAACTGCCCCAGCAACACCCCTGCCACCGCCGCCATTGCTGCACCAATGACAAAAGTCATGGAAATCACGCGATCAGTATTAATGCCCAGCAAACTCGCCATTTTCAGATCTTCAGCACAGGCACGGCAGGCTCGTCCCATGCGGGAGTAGCGGATAAACAATGTCAGTGCCAACATAGCTACGATTGTGACGATCCAGATGGTTAGCTGCATTGCGGTCACACTGGCAGCAAAACCGTTACTTTCTCCTAATGTCCACTGCCCGCTGATCAAACCGGGCAGTGCCAGATCACGGGAGCCCTGCGAAAGGCTGACGTAATTTTGCAGAAATATCGACATACCGATGGCAGAGATCAGGGCAATCAAACGCTTGGAATGACGCACAGGCCGATAGGCGACGCGTTCAATGCTCCAGCCATAGGCGCTCGCAATGATGATCGAAGCCAAAAATGCCGTCGCGATCAGCAACCAGCCGACATCAATACCCATCATCATCAGGGCGGCAATCACAATAAAAGAGAGGTAACTGCCTATCATATAAACTTCACCGTGGGCAAAGTTGATCATTCCGATAATGCCATAAACCATAGTGTAACCGATGGCAATCAACGCATAGGTACTGCCAAGAGTCAGGCCGTTCAGCATCTGCTGAATAAAATAAAGAATGTGTTCTGACATAAGACATCTCTCTGAAAAATCGCCCCTGCGCCAAGACAGGGGCTAAAGGCGATGTAAAAGCCTATTCTTTTTATTTTGCTGCTGTGGATGTCCCGTCGGCATGCCACTCAAATACACCAAATTCGAAGCCTTTCAGGTCACCTTTTGCATCCCAGCTCAGGTTCCCCATTGCGGTATCAACGGGATTAGCTTTCAAATCTGCCGCCAATTCAGCGGGTTCGGTGCTGCCAGTGCGTTTCATGGCTGTACTCAGAGATTGCAAGGCAGCATAAGTTGTCCAGACAAACGGGCCGGTTGGATCTTGTTTTTTCGTCTTGATGGCATCAACGATAGCTTTGTTCGCCGGAACCTGATCGTAACGTTTTGGCAGTGTTACCAACATGCCTTCCGACGCAGCTCCAGCAATATTGGACAGTGACGTGTTGCCCACGCCCTCCGGCCCCATAAAACGGGCTGTCAAACCTGCTTGTTTTGCCTGACGCAGGATTTGCCCCATTTCAGGGTAGTAACCACCGAAGTAAACAAAATCAACGTTCTCTTTTTTCAGGCGGGCAACCAGTGCCGAGAAATCTTTATCGCCCGCAGTCACGCCCTCAAACAAAACGGCAGTGATACCGGCTTTTTTCAGACTATCGCGCACGGAACGCGCCAGCCCTTCTCCGTATTGTTGTTTGTCATGAACGATAGCCAGACGCTGTGGTTTGATACTATTGCCAATAAATGTAGCGGCAGTCGGTCCCTGATCAGAATCCAGCCCCGTGGTACGCAGGATCGTCTGATAGCCACGGGTTGTCAGATCGGCATTGGTTGCCGCTGGAGTGATCATCATCACGCCTTCATCTTCATAAATATCAGAAGCGGGCTGTGTCGAGGAAGAACATAGATGGCCGATGACATAACGGATATTGTCGTTAATAATTTTGTTCGCGACTGCAACGGCTTGTTTCGGGTCACAGGCATCATCGTATTCCACACCGACCAACTTATCGCCATTGATACCGCCTTTGGCATTGATATCTGCAATAGCCTGACGTGCTCCTGTAAATTGCATATCGCCATATTGCGCCACCGGCCCCGACATCGCTCCCACGACTGCGACTTTGATCTCTTTTGCCCACACAGACTGGCTCATCGCCATTGCGATAAAACCGGCCAAAACTGTTTTCGTTTTTGATGCCTTCATCTGGTTATCCCCGCTTTATGATTAGTTTGTTGTGTTTATTTTTTTAGATGTTTCATTATCTTAGGCGGATAAATGTTGTTTCTTGCCAGTGATGAATGAATCATGGTTTTTTATTAATAAGATTTTATTTATCATGATATTAAACAGGAGTTTTATCCTGTAAATCAAATCAATGAGGCAGTAAAAAGCATTAATAACAGAATAAAATAAGGGGGTAATTGCTTGTGTTTTGCTCAAAGAATGGTGTGATGTGCTACTAATATGTGATAGGCCCAATTTTTAACTCGGAAAATTCATGCTGTTAAAAATATTTTTCCAATAATTTTGGAAAAATTGATATAACTTACCGAAATAGTTAAATTTATCCAATTTATACAGTAGATTATAGAAAATTAACAATTAAACACGCTATGATTTCATTCACTCTGAATATTATATCTTCGTTTGTATTAATTCCCTGAATACTCCCGATATGATTGCCAAGCAGGCTTTCAATAATCATTGGAATACCTATGAGAAAAGTTATATACGTTTTTGCGTTGTTTCCAGTTTGGCTAAATTTAATGCCAAGCGCCTGATGATAGCCAGAGATTCAGCCTCATTCCTGTCATGAACTCGACATACATCTTCTTGATAAACCACATCAGTGTCCAATGAAGACTATTTTCAACGCGCCAGTGCTCACGGATTGATGCACCAATAAATTCAGGAGCGATGTCAGGCGAAGACGGATAAAAAGACGTATCCACCGTATTTAATTTCTTATCTTTCCGATGCCTTCTTATAGACCATCAAAATAAAATAATAACTAGGGTGGTTCCTTCCTTCTTCACCATAAGAAGATTTCGAGATATTATAAACCAATTCTGATTCTCCCAATCTAAAATCAGGTAATAGAAAACTATAAATCATCTTTATTTTTTCTTTTTTTTAAAAATTGGACTAATAAATGAATTTAATTTCGTTATCTTTAGCCATACAAAACAATCCCATATAAAAATTTAATATAAATGATAATAAAGTAACGATTTACAATATAATTTTTTAAACTTTAAAAATAGCACCGAGATAATTATAACATTCTTCGGTGCTATTTTTTCTGGAATAAAAATATAACTCACTGTATTAATATTTTTTCCAGCGATTATTTAGGATAAGTCGCCCCTTTCGGTGGCCCAAGCCTATCCAATTCAGCTAAAATTGCCGTAATCTGAGTTTCCCAATCCGTTGGTTTTATTTGCTTACGAAACCACGGTAATCGCTCTTGACGTTTAAAATCAACTGAACTGACAGCCTCTTTTCCTTGTAATAAATATTTTGACATAAATGCAAAAATATAAACTTTATCCTCGTCTGAGTTGAAAAGACTAAGATAAGGGATAAAAAACTGATATGTCAGTTCATTCTTTTCGTTCAGCCCATAACATTTAAAATGCAAAATATTATTAGCAAACGCTACGCCTAATTCTTTATAGCGAGATACATACACCTTCCCTTTTTTCCAAGTATAAAAAAGTTGTCTTTCATGATCAATGATGAAATTTGCAGGCTTACGTAATCTTAAAAAAATGCTGATAATAAGAATATTGGCACTCAGGAAAAACAACCCGAAACTGGCATCTATAATCAGGTATCGCCTAGCCCTTTCTTCACCATAATAGCTATCTTTAGAATAACGTATATATAGATATTTTAGCAGTGACACTTCTTTATCATTCGTTATTACTCTTAACGATTTAGTATATGCAGGTGCATTTGGGTTTAAATTAAATTGTTCTCCATAATATTTTTTTGCATTCTGAACAGACCAAAGAAAATTCCTTTCGTTAGCTTTCCATCCCTTAACAAAATCATTAATAAAAAATCCAAAACCTAACATAAACCCAATCATCACAGGTACTATAACTTCTTTTCTTGCTCTGATAAGATTATGACGAAAATGACACTCCTTGCTATTTATCTCATCCAAAAATCCTGCACGTTTTACGGTTTTATTATCCAGCAGAATTAGTTTTTGCTCCAGAACAGGATCACCAAATGTAGATAAAGGCTCTGTTGGAGGTGTCTTCACTCTAAAAATTTTCTTGAATATTTTTTTAATTAATATACTCATTTAACGTAATACCTCATCTTCATATCCATAAACCGCATTTTCCAACGTTGGCTCTTTTCCCCATTTATAACGCAAGGGTGAAATAGTATCTTATTTAAGCATATAGTACCAAGAAATATCTATATATAGAGAGTCATCAGTATCCATTTTTACAATTAGTATTGCCAGATCATTTATTAAAGAGGTTTTACAGAGCGTTAATAAACGCTCTGCATTCTATTTATTAATTATTGTAAAACTTGATTTTCTTCATTAAATATTGTCCTCAGATGTTTCCTCAGCCTGAGATACATTTGGAGGCATAATTTTATCTAACTTAACCAAAATATCTTCGACTTGAGATTTCCAATCAGTTGGTTTTGGTTCTTGACGCAAAACAAATAGCGATGCAAATAACGTTCTTTGACGTTGAAAATCGACTGAACTGACAGCCCCTTTCCCTTGAATTAAGTATTTCGCCATAAAGGTCAATAAATAGAATTTTCCTAACCATGAACTATAGATATTGGGAATACGAGGTCTGAAAGTATGAATAAACAAGTTATTATTTTCATCAAAACTATAAGTTCTTAAAAGCAAAATATTTTGAGAATGTACAACCTCTAATTGTGTATAGCGTGCAACATACATTTTTTCTTTTTCCCACGTATAAAAAATTTTCTTTTCTCTATTAATGATAAAAGGAGCTAATTTATGAGAGAAAAACAGAAAATACGAAAGAAAAGAATTCGCAGTAAGGAAAAGCAGAAAAAAACCACCATCCAATAATAAATAACCTCGTACAGTGGATTTTTTATAGAATCCATTATCCATATATCTAATATAAAAATATTCTGGTAACGATATAGTTTTGGAATCAGCAATATATTTATATGGTTTTAAATCCTCTGGTAATTTAGAGTTTAAATAAAATTCATCACCATATACATCCTTAGCATACTCAACCATTCTAAAATATCCTTTTTCATTACCTTTCCATGCTTTAATAAAATCATTAATAAAAAAACCGAATCCCAATAAAAATCCTATAAGAGTAGGAATAATAATATTATTTCTATAATTGTTAGTCTCGTTAATTATTACACAACCTTTATCATTAATTAATTCAACAACTCCCTCATTTTCTAATTGCTCCTTATCTAATATTACAATATCTTCCTTCAAAAGAGAATCGCAAACAGTTGACATTCGTGATAATTTAATTTCGTTATCTTTGGCTATACAAAACAATTCCATATAAAAAATTAATATAAATGATAATAAAGTAACGATTTACAATATAATTTTTTAAACTTTAAAATTAGCACCGAGATAATTATAATATTTTTCGGTGCTATTTTTTCTGGAATAAAAATATAACTCACTGTATTAATATTTTTTCCAACGATTATTTAGGATCAGTCGCCCCTTTCGGTGGTCCAAGCCTATCCAATTCAGCTAAGATTGCCGTAATCTGAGTTTCCCAATCTGCTGGTTTTGAGTTTTTATGTAAAGGAAATATTGATGATTGGCGTTTAAAATCCACTGAACTGACGGATTCTTTTCCTTGTATCAGATATTTTGCGACAAAAGCCAATAAATACTTTTTGCTTATTATGTCGTCTATTAGGTTAGGGATACGGGGTTCAAAAGCATAAATCATCAGTTTGTTATTTTTATCAAATCCATAAACTCTTAAATACAGAACATCATATAGATTAACAACATCGACTTGAGAATAACGCGCAACATACATTCTTCCCCTACGCCAGGTATAAAACAGTTGCCTTTCCAGATCAATAACAAGAGGGGATATTTTACGAAGTAAAGATAATACCCATAAATGAATTAAAATCATGGTAATAGAAAATAGAAAAAACCCACCATCTAGTAACAAGCCTTTTCGAGCTCTCGATTTACCGTAGAAACCACTATCCGTATAACGAATATGAAAATATTGAGGAAAAGAGATGCTCTCTGCATCAGCAATATACTCATAACTTTTATAATAATCTGGCAATTTAGGATTTAGATAAAAATCTTCCCCATATTTATTTTTAATAATACTAACAATTCTTAAATGAGATTTTTCATTAGCTTTCCATGATGTAATGTAATCATCAATAAAAAAACAAAAACCTAATAAAAAACCGGCTAAAGAAGCAAGTAAAACATTTTCACGATAATTACTCCTGCCATATCGTATTTCACATTTTTTATCATCAATTAAATCAATAAAACCCTCTGTTTTTATTTGCTCTTTATCCAGTATGCCAATGTCTTCATCCAAGAAAGGATCACACACTGTTGAAAGCAGGTTAACTTTGATATCACTAGTTTTTTTATAGTCCATATATTTCATAAATAATTTCTTCATTTATTTCATAATTGGAAAAAGCCTCTTTCCAAAATAGTTACAGAGCGCTGATAAACGCTCTGCTGGAAAGTTATGTATTTGAGAAATCCTAAATTTTTCTATCTACTTTCCATTAAACTCTTTCCTTATAAAGACTTTCAGACACAGAAACATGAGGTGAACCAGATTGACCTACTTCAGCCAAAATTGCTGCAACCTGTGACTCCCAATCTGCCGGTTTTGGCTCTTCACGTAACCAAAAAAGTGGTTTTCTACGTTTAAAATCAACCAAACTAACAGCATCTTTTCCTTGCACAAAATATTTTGATAAAAAGGTCAGTAAATATTCTATATCTATCCTTGTATTAAATACGCTTGGAAATTTAGGTGAAAAAAAATAGTTAATAATCTTATTGTTCTTACCGTATCCACAGGCTTTGAATCCTAAATTACCTGAGGAATTATAGACTTCCAATTGAGCATAATTTGCTACATATACCTTCCCTTTCACCCAAGTATAAAAAATCTGCCTTTCTCTATCGATGATAAAAGGAGGGATAGTACGAACTTTAAGTAAAAAATAAAAAGAAACAATAATAAAAAATAGATAAAGTAAGAAAAAACCACCATCTGTCATTAAAAAATATCTTGCCCGCTCTTCACTATAAAACCCATCTTTGGAGTAACGAATATGCCAATATTTTAAAAGTGAAATACTCTTATCGTGTGCAATATACTCATACATTTTTTGGTAATCTAGCACTTTAGGATTTAAATAAAAATACTCACCATATTGTTTCTTTGCATAAGCTACACTTCTAAAATAACCTTCCTCACTCGCATTCCATACTTTTAAATAATGGTTAATAAATGTCCCCATTCCAATCAAAGAACCAATAAAGTACAAATACATAAAGAACCGCCTCATTAAATTTAAGCTATTTGTAAAACGGCATTCTGTATCATTAATACTCTCTAAGCATGCTATTTTTTTTGCCTCTTTTTTATTGATTTTTCTGAATTTTTCGTTAAGAGCATCAGGGCATAACTCTGAAAAATTTTTCGTTTCAATAATATTTTTTTTAATAGAATATGTTCTACTCATAAGACAATCCTTTTTTACAGATAAAATTATCCACGCAATACTTCATCATCATAACCATAAATAGCATTTTCTAGTATTGGTTCCTTGCTCCATACATAACGCAGAGGAGAAATAACAGATTCAGTAGGCATATAATACCAAAATATTTTACTGTGTGAGGCTTCAAGTGAATCCATTTCTACTGTTAACGTTGTTAAACCACCTTCATCAGTTAATTTTTCATATCCCGCTTTCATCAATTCTTCAAAATTATTTTTAGCTGATTGCCGTATACTAATGTTTGATGCAACGACATTTGGTGCAGCAGGTGCATATGGTGAGCCAACCGCTAGCGCAGAAAGAGTAGAAGGTATTACCTGATAAAAAATCTCCGATTTTCCCCATTGAAAGCTGGGTAATGTGAAACGATATATTGCTTTTTTATCTTTAAACTCTCTTTTTAATGTTGGCGCCATAAAAAGATTAGCAAATTCCTGATATTCAACTTTAGTAGCATTACTAATTTCATTACTCATTTCTATTATTCTCTCGAACTGCACCTCAATTTTTTCGGGGCGTGGATCATCCCTACTCCAAAAAGCATACTTTTCCCCATTTCCCCAAAAACAGTTCTGCAATAAGTTTTCAAACTCATCCTTACTAAATATAAGAAGGTATAGTATTCCCAGAATGACAATAAATACTCCCACCCAAAAAAATGCTAAAGCGGCGCCAGTCAATGTAACTGCAGCCGCTTCCATTGTGGCTGCCCCTGCTACAACTCCTGTCGTAGTAGATGCAGTAGTTACCGCCGCATACCCATATGCAAGTGTCATCAGCAAGGTACCCGAACCAATCGAGATATGGGAATATCCTTCCCCCCGATTACCTAATCCAAAAGCATTGACCGCATCAGTATAAGACAGAATAGCACTAGCTACCCCAGAAGTACCGATACCTAACCGTGTAAAGGTGACCATATTTGCACTATTAAGTAGCATCTTACTTGATGCTTTGCCCACGAATGCCCTTGCGGCCGGACTACCCAATTTCGGTACTAATGCTCCGGCACTAATCATTGCCCTACCAATAAGGTTAGAAGTTCCCCTCACAGCAATAAGCCCACCTAATATGGTATTCATGAATGTCCCGGCAAAATACATAGGAAGCCTGTTTGTACCAAAAGGAGAATTATTATCAAAACTCGACTGAGCTAATAACGTATTTAGCGTATAAGCCTTCATAAACAAATCTAGCCCCACTAAACTACTATCCAATAAATGACTAATATATTTGTTATTATGTTGAAAGAATTTTATTCCCGTATTGAACTTAGGCTGCTCATAATGAATAGCAGACATTTTTATTTTCTGGCGCCCAGTATAATTATCAATACATTTAGCCCAATCAAATACTTTCTTTATTCCTGCTTTTTGTACATGAGATTTAATTTTATCTGCTGCTTTTTTCAAATATTCTGATTGTTCTTTTGGTTCTATCTGTTTCAAAAAATTATAAAAATCTTTTTCTGTCAGTGTTACATATTGACCTTTTTCTATACGTATCCCCCAAATGGCCAGACACTTAGGTATCAGAACCTGAGTTATCTTTTCTATACTTTTTATATGCAAGTCCAGTGCTTTTTTATGTGTTTTTTCTGCAAGAAATACATAAAATTTCCCCAGTATCGGACCAATAGCCTCCAATAATGTATCCACTCCCTGTGCAAGATTTTTAGCGACCAGTGTTTTGTCAGCACCAGCATGACCCAATGTATTCACAATACCATTACGGACAACATCCCATGTACTACTTGATTCAGATGCTTGTACTCCACCCAATAGTTGTTCTACCTCTCGTATCCCTATTTCAGAATTAAGTAATGGACCAATTAATTCAGCAAATAAAGTACAAAATACTCTAAATTCTTCGGCATCTCTTTCGGTAATAACATCCTTTTTTTTAGTTACAGAGAAAAAATATTTAAAATAGTGCGCCAATCCCCCTCTCTGATCTGAAATGGAATTTTTCTCAAAAAAAGATTTATATAGACTGACTGTTTCTTTCAGTTTTTCTGTTGTCTCAGAAATCGGAGTATTTAATTTAGGCCACCAAGTTTTCCAGTTCTCCTGATGAATACAATCCTTAAGATATTTTTTAATTTTTTCATCCTTTGACATCTCCATTTGTTCAACAAATTGCCCTATAGAGATAGGATGCATATAGGTTGCTACATAATTTATTTGCCAAGCCGAAAGTAACTCATACGCCATTAAAATATCACGCTGATATCCCACCGGATCATGCAAGACCACAATCTTCGCTTTATCTTTGTAATAAGGGCAGATAAGACTGTCGATATAACGCATTTCCATCTCGGCATCCATGAAAAAACTGCCTTCCGTCGTGATATCCCCCAAATCAGCAGCGTGTAAAAGCGGATCGGATAATTGATTTTTGTATGCCTGAAATTGTTTTTCAGGATCTTTGAAATCTTCCACTAATCCGTCGAAATGTTCTTGTCTGGCATCAATGGCATAATCTGATACCTCACTGTCTAAATCCACAAATTGCATCGCACTCTTGCGGAAGTTTTTATCGTTATCCATCTTATTCAGGACAGATTTAGCCAGCTCGACTTCACTGTAAACGAGACTGATTTGGGTCACATCTTTATCTATCGCCAGAAAAGGATAGCCTAATCCCGCGGTACCGCTGGCAGGGTGGATTTCTTCCCACGATGAGCTTCCGGCTTTTTGCTCATATTTAGTGTATTTTGTGACCATCCCCCTTTTGCCCTCTAAGGTGACAATTTCAGGGCTGAATTTGAAAATCAGTAATTTGCCACCCTGTTGGGAGCCCCTAGTTTTAATCGGCCCTTCTTCTTTGACATAGATCCAACCCGGTCTTGGCATGCGAATGCTATAGCCCCCCAGAACGCTGGCACTTAATGAATCATCATCAGGATCAATAAACGTACTTATTGACGGCGGTAATTGAGCATCTATCCATGTGTCACCAAAGAAATTCATATAGGCATATCTGACAGGATAAACTGGCCGGATATTGGCGTCACAGGGCCTGACAACGGTATCCATGTCCAGCTCATGAGGTATGCGTGCCTTCGCCTCATCGACCATTTTTTCAAACGTTTTTGCCGCTTTTTTCGCGGCGGTCTCAAGAGCGTCACCCGCGCTCGTTAATATCGATTTTTCCATTTCTCTTCTCTCCTTGTGTTAACTTAATGCCCGGTTTTTAAAACAATATTCATAACAAGCCAGCGCCCGTACCTCTTGCGCCTGTGCTTCGGCACAGGCATGCTGCCATGCCCGCTGCCAGAGTGCTTCGTTACCCCGCGCCAGACTTCTGCCCGCCACCAGATACAGAATGGAACGCTGATGGGCGAAACCCGCCAGACAGGCAAGATTGGCCTGTTGCACCACAAAGGCGGGCAGCTGTTCTTGCTGTTCGGGCGACAGTTCAGGCTGGGTCTCTGCAATAAATTTCACTATCTGCGCCACCGCCCGCGCTTGGGTCTGCCCCGCCAATATGCCCACCAGAGAACGGTTGATGGCCACGGGAGCCGTTTTTTCCTGATCCAGGCTGTTTTCAGCCACAGAAAGGGCGTAGTACTGCCCCGTCTGGCTGTCGAAATAACCGATCCGCATTATCGGGCGCATAAAGTGCATCAGTTGTTCATCCGGCAGGCTTTTCAGTAGCGGAAGCAAGCCTTGCGGCACATAGAAGCGGTAAAACACCCAGGATTGGTGTTGTTCATTTCTCAGATAGGTGAATTTACGCAGGTGATTACGGATCACAGGAAATGGCTGGTCACTGTCGATAAAAATGCCCGGCTCCGGGGTGATCGGCTGGGTGATCTTCTGCTGAAAAACCGAGTGAACCGTTGGGTCATCCGTTAACTCCACCAGATAAGGGGCGCTGTCTTCGAGCGTGATTTGGGTTTCTCCCTGAAACAGGCTTTCCCATCGCAGGTTGGAGACCATCAGGTCTGGCACGATAAAACTGCCCATGACCCGGCGGTAAACCGTGGCATCAATCACCATATAGCGGTATTGCCCGCTCGCTCTGGCGGGCAGGGTTTCCGTCACGGCAAACTGCAATACGCCACGCGCGGCCGGTAGGAGGGGGTTGTTATTGTATTCGTCCAACGGGATCACCCGGGCATTCCGCTCCACCCCCTGCCGGAACTGCCGCAATAGCGGCAATTCGACATCAGCGCTGGCGGCAAGGTATTCAGGCAACGGCTGAATACCTTGGTATTGCCCCGGTGAATCTCCCGCCTGCAGGACATATTCTGCCAGTGCCGACAGCGCCTGCTGCTTACTCGTTGCATGGACAATCGCCCGGGCAGAGTCATGTTCGCCTTGTGGCGTGGTATAGGCATAATCCACCACCCAATGTTCGGCATAATCGGGTATCCAGGACATTATTCCGATGACTCCTGCTGCTTACGGGCTTTTTCCCGGCAATCCTCGGCCATGACCAACCCTTCATTAGCTGAGCCGCTGAGTGACGGCACCGTGCCCGGGCTGCCCCCCGTTACCGACACATCCCCTTGCAGGGTGATTTTGCCGGTGATCGTCACCCCTGAACTATCCAGCTTAATCGACCCTGCCTTGCCTTTGATCAGCACGGATTCGCTGGCCTGTAGCGTATGGACTTTCGTCAGGCTCTGGATGTTGTTGACCACATTCAGGGTGTAGTTGTTGTTGATTCTGGCGGTTTTGTCCCGGCCCACTTCTTGCAGGTGATCCGCAAAGATATTTTCCTGCCAGTTGTTGTTGATGCGGGTTTTGCGATCTTTGGTGATGGTTTCAAACTGGTTCAGGTCAATCTGGATGTGCTGTTCATGCATGATCCGGATGAATTCATCGTGACCGATTTCATGTTTGCGGTTGTTCAGAACATGGTGGCTTTCATCGTGACCCACACGCTGGGTCTTATCGTGGTTTATCTCGATAAGCTGATCTTTTTGGGCGTGGATATAGATCTCTTCACGGCCTTTCGCATCTTCAAAGCGCAATTCGTTAAACCCCTCACCTTTGTGGGTGCGGGTCTTGAAGGTGGTGCGCGTTTTTTCCGCCGGCAGATCCAGCGGTGGGCGGTTGCGTCCGTTGTAGGTACAGCCGGTGACGATCGGACGATCAATATCCCCGTTCAGGTAGGAAACAATCACCTCCTGACCGATGCGCGGGATCGCCATAAAACCATAGCCATCACCATTCCAGCCCTGCGCCACCCGTACCCAGCAGGATGCCCGGTCGTCCGCGTCATCGTAACGGTTCCAGTGGAAATGCACTTTGATAGCGCCCTGTTTGTCGACGTAGATCTCTTCCCCCTCCGGCCCCACGACGGTGGCCACTTCATCGCCATCCGCCAGTGGCTTGTAACGGAAAGGCGGGCGCCAATCCTGCCTGCCCGGAATAAAGGAAATCTGGTTGGTCAGGGTGGTCCCCTCCCCGGCCTCACCGGAGGCTTGTGGCTGATGCCCCTGATGGGAAACCGTGACTATCTGCCAGCGATCATTCATGGCACCAATCGGGTGGGATTGCAGAACGAAAATCCGCCCCGGTCTTAATTTGATACAATTGGTACTCGCTTTACCGACTTTGCTCTGGTTCTGCAACTGCTCCAGCCGCAATTGGGTGAAAGGACGACCTTCTGCATCCTTCTGAAAACGGCCATAACTTTCAAAAACTGAATGCCCCATGCCTTTTTCCAGTGCAGCGGTATGTTGCAATGGGTAGGAGGGGCGCAGGAAGTTGTTGTCTTTATGGAGGGTTTCATCGGGGCAGAGGTATTCGCCATAATTCCACTGCCATGCGGTTGAATCACTGTTGTCGGTATTGGCCTGAACGTTGTAGGTCAGGGTCAGTGCCGCCAACATGCCAAGGTGAGCGTTGCTGTAGAACAGCTTGTCCTCTTCAAACCAGAACATGATGCCCTCTTCCGCTGCCAGACGGCACCAGAAATCGTAGGCAGATTCACGTTTTTGGGTGGTGTATTCCCGTATCGCATGTTGCTGATGATCTTTATAGAATTTACTCTCCGCCTTGATGCGATGCTCTTTCAGCAACCGGGCGAGAATATCCGGTACGGATTGGTAATGAAAAATCCGGCTGTCCTGATTGAGCGTCATCAACCACATTTCAGGACGGACAATAAAGGTGTAATAGGTACGCAGACCGTCAGTATTGCCCTGCTCTGCCCCCGCTACAATGCCGTTGACGGTGCGTTCAGTGACGCCATCGCGCATGACGGTCAGAGAAGCGCTGGTGCCAAGCTGCTCGCTGAGCGCCACGTTATCCAGTGAACTGACGACGGTCATGGTCAGGTGAAAAAGTTGCGATAACCCTTCCTGTAAACTGAAATCCACGACCTGAAAGGTGGTTTTCGGCAGTCGGCCTATCCGGCAGGTAAAAACTAATCCATCCATTGTAGAAATTCCTTACATGATTGAGCGATAACCTTCCAGCATTGAAGGTGACAGATACCATTCCGTCCTTGAAGGCTGGCTGAGCACGCGCATTCGCAGCCATGTCCCCTGGGCAAGGCAGAACGGGAAGAATTGGTATAATGAATTGGCGAATCGGTACATTTCACCGGCACTGGTATAGGCTGATTCATCCATTTCCAGGGTGATAAGCAGGCAGCGGACAGGCCTGCCCCGGATAAGCCTGTCGCCCCATTTCGCGGTGATATTGCTGATCCCGTCAATCATGCGCCGGATGCTGCGGCTGCCCGGGCGATCACCCTCTGGGTACAGGTCAAAATCCTGCAACAGTTGCCTGACCGATTCCACGCTCTCTAAGGCGTAGCTGCCAATGGCATAGTGTGACAGGAAATCCCAATAGCGGAGGCTGTCGGTAATGGGGGGATAGGTGCGTGAAGTGGGCGTGATGTTTTTTAATTGCAAAATCTCGGGAACATTTTCACCGCCCAGATAAATCGCCCCGGATGTCAGGGGGGGCAGGTTCTGTTCAAAGCCATAAAAATGGCAGATGAATTCGCACTCCGGCGGTTTATGCATTAATTTCCCTTCCCTGTCATAGAACACCACTTGGTAACGGACTCTATTCCATTCATCATGGGGGGTTTCAAGTCCGTAGAACCCGGCGTTGTCATATTCAGGGTGGTAACGCTCCATGCCGGTCAACAGGCTCGCCGGATAGAACCGATACTCATTCCCACGGTGCTCTTCTTCGCTGCCCGGCTCATTTTTCAACTCAATGCCGACGATATGCAAAATTCCCTGATTAGGTGCCAGCGGCAGAGGATAACGGGCGGTTTCGGCGGCAAAAGGCAGTGTAACCTGACAGTTGCGCTCCATGTTGACAACAGGGACACAATGTAGCTGAAATGCCGATTCGATTTGTTCCGCAGATAACGGCAGTAGCGTATTTAATGTCAATTCCACACTGAATTCGCGATGTTCCGCCAGTTTGAGTTGTTTCGCCATTATTGGCAGGGGTAAATCCAGAAATTGGTTGATATGTGGCAGATAGAGCGATTCTATGAGCAACTGGGGTGCCCAATTGTCATCTTTGGCCGATGACAGTGCCAGACGGGATGCACCGAAACGGGCTTCAAATCGCTCTCCCTGAGCTTTATAAACCTGCCCGTTGTGGTGCAGCTCGGCATCGGTGTAATACTGCATAAGCCCCAGCATCAGTATATCGGCGACTGGCTCATCACTGCTCAGGAACAAGCTTATCGGTCTGGTCTGCCACTCCGCTTCTTTACCGGTGTAACGAAATTTCAGGATGATTTTGGTCGCCTGTATCTGATGTATGATTTCACGGGAAACCAATGTCAGGGGGGCAACCGGGCACGGACGACACATCACAAATGGCTGACCTGCCTCGGTATAAACCTCGGTTCCTGCCGGGATGGAAAAATCGGAATCTCCCTGCCCATGACTGTCGAACTGGATAATACTGGTTGCAGGAAGGCCTTTCAGCGGCTGGGCACGCAATTTTTGCAACAATGGCCGCGTCAGTTCAGGAAAGCCATCCTCGATTTTTTGCTCCAGGCGCGCCGTTAACACAGAGGCGCCCTCAAAAAGTCTTTCGACATCAGGATCCCCGCCCCCCAGTACATCACGGAGGTGCGGGTTTTCTTCACTCACAATTTTCGCAAGTTGCCTTAAATAATCGAATTCCCGCTGATAATAATATTCAAACGATTTCACAACTGACTCCTTTTCCTTAAAGCGGCATGTTGTGAGAATGACCACTTTGCCTTTATACCCGTCCTTCAAGTTGCAGCGTTGTTGGCGTCCTGAAATACATAGGGCATATGTTGAGTTTATTAATTTCAGGTAAGTGAAAAATCTTCATCAATTCTTATCAATTAAAAATAACTGCTTAATATATACGTTGTCGGGGGTATGTCAAAACAAAAATAGCACACATATTGTTCCTTTATTCCCCCTTTATTCATCGCAAAAATATTAGAGGCTCTCAATATTATTATTTAAAATTAATAAATCAATTTGATGAATTGATGCGTTCGCCATTAAAAACTTTAAAGCGGTACTGCTCCCCACGGAAGGAGCCCGTGCCAAAGCAGATTTTGTTCAAAGAATGGTGTGATGTGCTACTGATATGCGATGGGCTCAATTTTTAACTTGGAAAATTCATGCTGTTAAAATTTTTTGCCAAAAATATTGGAAAAAGTAAGATAAATTACGATTAACGTTGGAATTTATTTCATTGAGGTCGGTGAATATATGAAGTTAACAATTAAACAAATAATGGTTTCTAACTAGCCTGCGGTCATCAACCTTAACAGCAGATGACCGCAAACTGTTCAACGACTTAAGTTTTCCAATTGGGTAACCCACTCATTAAAATGCCTACATTTTTCTCTCAATTTCTGCAATCCAATATGTTCAACAACAGAAACACCTGCGCTAACTTTATCGTAATCAGAAAGTGCGTTAAAAATTCTCTTTGATGGGGCTGTTTCTTTGCCATCATTAATAAGCTCTGGATTTTGATCTTCAGCCATACTAACCAAAGAAGCGATGGCAGTATCATGCTCAAGGTATTCCCAATCTAATTTCGCAGGGTCAGAAAAAATTAAAGCTTCAAACTCATGGAGCTGTATATATGGAATGAATCTTTCATCCTTTACATCGTTCAAGAATGCATCCTCAAGCATTTGAACTCTGGAATAGGCATCTTGCTGATTAGCTTGTCGATAATTTGGAAAATCGTCAGGCAATGCATATAAATCAAACATTGTTGTAAATCGACAGTTACTGTCCCGATCTTCTTTCATCCAAGTTTGAATATCCGCTTTTGCCTTTTGATAACTAAGTAATCCTCCACGATATTCTTTTGATACCCGCTTATCTCTACCCGTCAAGACACAGCGGGCATCAGCATACACGCCAAAGGCCGCTAAATGAGGTGCCAAAACGCGGGAAACGAAAGCCTTCTCTGTTTGACCTTCAGCCGTCACGTGTAATCTAATCACGGCTGCCCTCCAAGAACGTTCTTCTCCCATAGTTCAGATAAACTATAGCGCTGAAGCCATTCACTCAAACTTTCATGTTTTAACTTTTTAAAGGTGCTTGCTCCAGTCTGATTATCACGCTCAACAATTATCAGCTGTTCGGCATCAAACTCATCTACTAACCGTGTAGATTGGGTTGCAACAACAATCTGTGTGTTTTTTGAAGCACGTTTGATCATTCCTGCCAACTCGGTAATTGCTTCGGGGTGCAAACCCAATTCAGGTTCATCAAGTACAATCACTTTAGGCAATAATTCTGGTGGCTGAAGCAATAAAACCGTAAGAGCCATAAAACGAAGAGAGCCATCTGATATCTGTTCCGGCCCAAATAAATGATCAGGGCGGTAATTGTCAGACCAATTCAAACGAACAAATAACTCATTCCCTGGCAAGACATCCAACACAAAATCTTCAAATTGGGGCATTACCTTACGTATATGCCTAACTATACGATCGTAATAAGTTCGATACTGAGCACTATCCTTCATCATCTTAAGGAAAGCGGCAAGATTTCCAGCATCGCTTCTCAAATAGCTCGCATCATCAACATAAGCTCGGTCTTTGATGCGTGATGTATCGGATGTATCGTGAAATTGAAATGTTTTTATTCCGGCAAGGAAGGCAGTTATTTTTTTGCTTGTCGTATGTTTGTCACTGTGTAACCCTGATTCACTTCCATCTCTTGGTAAAACATATTTCGACTGTGTTGCATTATTCTGTTTTTGAGACGTTACACACTCATCGCTAAAAAAAAGCCGATCTGAAAGAGCATAAGACAACGTGGCCTCATAGGTATCCCATGCAGCTTCATCTTCTAATCGAATACTGAAGTTCATTGACTCAGTGACTTTTGAGCCATAATGCAAGAGTTGGCTGACCCCCTGCCGCCCAATATATTTCTGCAAAGCTCCCGATGTCATGGATACCAGCATACGAAAGAAAGATATTAAGTTGCTTTTACCTGAGCCATTGGCACCGAGCAGCAACGTAATATTGCCAAATACTATGGTTTGCCCTTTCACATTATCAATGGATTTAAAGCCTTTGAGGCTTATCTCAGTAAGCTTCATTCTGACCCCTTAATGTTATGGAGTTTATCTCGTATGACTTAAAAACTACTATAAAGATACCATCTACTCTACGCCATGTTAAATCTCCTGACATGATTATTAATTTATTCAATAAGTTGAAATTAGGAGCGATTTTTGTTTGCTCACAGCATGGTGCAATGTGCTATTAATTGACTGATTGCTTCATCATCGTGGAACAACTCTATGAAATTAACAATTAAACCAATAAGGATTTTATCCCCACAGGATAAGATTGATTTGAAAAAAATTTGGCCGGAACAAGATACGCAGGAGTGGGAAGCGCTGTTAGCAGGTGATCAAAAACTGTTTGTAGCACAGTTTAATGGCCGTCTACTTGCCGCGGTTAAAGTGACACTCAATCCATCAACAGGGATACTGGAAGATTTTTGTGTACGGGAAGTGACCCGTCGGCGCGGCGTGGGGGCTTATCTGCTGGAGCAGGTCAAGGCCGCGTTCCCGGAGATCAACCGTTGGGAATGGAGCCTGAATCATTTTCCTGATATCCACGCTCCAGCGTTGCGGGGTTTTATGGATGCCTGCGGTTTCCGCTATGATGCACAAAAGAATGACTATTATTGCGAATAAGCCATACGCCAAACCGAGGCTACGTTACGCGCCGTTACCCGTAAGTTATCAGCACCATTGGCAAGGGCATCGGAAAGGGGGCAAACACCCGGTACAATGGAAAACACTGCATCCAACCCGTGCTGATGCACGACATGATAATCACGGCTCATTCCCCCAACCAAAGCGATGGTGGGAATACCAAACTTTTTGGCGACACGGGCAACGCCAATCGGCGTTTTGCCCTGTATGGTCTGGCTATCCATACGACCTTCACCCGTAATCACCAAATCCGCACCCTGAATGGCTTCTTCCAGTTTCAGGGTATTAATGACAATCTCAATACCCGACTGCAAGTTGGCATCCAAACAACCTAACAGGGAAGCGCCCATACCTCCCGCAGCGCCTGCTCCCGCGACATCAATCACTTTTTTGCCCGTCAGTGATTCAATTTTCATCCCATAATGATGCAATGCCGAATCCAACGCTTTGACCATTTCCGGTGTCGCCCCTTTTTGTGGGCCAAATATCGCGGATGCCCCCCATTCGCCACATAATGGGTTATTCACGTCACAGGCTACAGTGATTTCAAGCTGATTAAGACGTGGATCAAGAGAGGAAAGATCGATGCTTTCCAATCGGGTGAGTGCCGCACCACCCAATGGCAGGATGCGGTTGTCCCCATCCCAAAGTTTCGCACCCAGTGCCTGCATCATTCCTGCACCGCCGTCGTTGGTAGCGCTACCGCCAATACCCAAAATCAACTTCTGCACACCGTGTTCCAGCGCAGCCAGAATGAGTTCTCCAGTACCGTAACTCGTCGTTATCAAAGGGTTGCGCTGTTCCGTCGGCACGAGATGTAAGCCAGAAGCGGCGGCCATTTCAATGACGGCAGTTTTCCCATCGCCCAGCAAACCAAAGAAAGCATCAACCGGCTGCCCTAAGGGATCGGTTACTGAACATGAAATTCTCTGCCCGCCCGTTGCGGCCACCAGAGATTCCACTGTACCTTCGCCGCCATCTGCCATTGGCAACTTGATATAAGTTGCCTGCGGAAAGATTTCCCGAAATCCCTGCTCTATCGCCTCCGCGACTTGCAAGGCACTCAGGCTTTCCTTAAATGAATCAGGAGCAATCACGATTTTCATAACAATGTCCTCTATGCTCTGGTGCTTCTAGCCAGCGTTTCGTCGGGCAGCAGGCACAAAAAAAGCGATAATTTAATTATCGCTTTTTAATCCGTCAGTGATGAGTTTACGCTTCAATTGCCAGTCGCAATTTCTTCATCGCGTTCTTTTCTAACTGTCGGACACGCTCGGCTGATACACCATACTTATCCGCCAGTTCCTGCAAGGTGGATTTGTTGTCATCATCCAGCCAACGGGCGCGGATAATGTCCTGACTACGCTCATCCAGCCCTTCCATCGCCAGAGAAAGTTTATCCGCCGCGTGGTTTTCCCAATTGTCTTCTTCAATGCCATCGGCAAAGTCAGAAGCCTTGTCCTGCAAATAAAGCACCGGAGCCACTGGCTGGCTGTCATGACTGTCATCATCAGACATATCAAACGCCATATCCTGTGCCGACATGCGGGATTCCATCTCACGGACGTCTTTGCTGGTCACCCCTAATTCTTTGGCAACCAAATCAACTTCGTCCTGATTGAACCACCCCAGACGTTGTTTAGCCTTGCGCAAATTAAAGAACAGTTTACGCTGGGCTTTTGTCGTTGCGACTTTCACAATGCGCCAATTACGCAGTACATATTCATGGATTTCTGCCTTGATCCAGTGAACAGCAAAAGAAACTAGACGAACGCCTACTTCTGGATTAAATCGGCGAACTGCTTTCATCAGGCCAATGTTGCCTTCCTGAATTAAATCCGCCTGTGGCAGACCATAGCCAGAATAACTGCGAGCGACATGAACAACGAAGCGCAAGTGAGACAGAATCAGCTTTTTCGCTGCATCCAGATCTCCCTGGTAATGCAGCCTTTCTGCCAGTTCCTTCTCTTCCTCTGCGGAGAGCATAGGATAAGCATTGGAGGCACGGACGTACCCTTCCAAACTACCTTGTGGAACTAATGCCAAAGTTTGCATTTCTTTTGTCATTCAAATTCTCTCAAATCAGATCCAAATTGATGGCCTTGTAAATTTTGCCTGAGCTAACCGATAAGGTTTATTCAAGCCAAAGATATGTCTATTTTACCATCATAGAGATCATATTCAAATCATCTAAATGGTATGAATATGGATACAAATTGCTAACTGTGTTTTCGACCGCAATTTCTTCGACCGTAATGCAGCCCAAAAGTTCACCTGAAAACCAACAAACGGACTCATTCCGGCCTGAAACGGCGTAAATGCTGAATAGTCGCAAGCCATGCCGCAAGCCAGCCTATCATGCCCGAAATCAGTACCAGCAACAGGGATTCATCCCATCCCAAACCGTACAATTTAAAAGTAGTGCCAAAGACACCTGCAACGTCCGTAACGACATTGGAGAGTTTCCAAACCAGTAACGATGAAAGGATCAGAGAAAAAATCGCGCCCAATCCCCCCAGCAATACGCCGCCATTGAGGAATGGACGCAGAATAAAGCCATCTGTTGCGCCAATCAGTTTCATGACATTGATAGTTTCGCGACGACTAAAGATACTGAGACGAACGCTGTTACCAATGACCAACAGCAGCGCAACCACCATCAAAATGCCTATTACGGCAGCAATCTGGCCAATAAGATTTGCTAAGGCAGTGAGACGGGTAAACCAGCTCTCATCCATTCTGACTTCTTCGATACCTTTGATCTGGGAAACCCGATCACGTAATGTTGTTAATATCGTCGAATCTTGAAAATCCATTTGAGGAGAAATAATCGCAACCGCTGGTAGCGGGTTTTCTTCCAATAGATTTAAAGCACCAGCAAAACCAGACCATGCACGAAATTCATTCTCGGCTTCTTCACGGGACAGGTAATTCACCGATTTCACACCATCCATGACTTTCAACTGCTCAATCACCTGTTTGGCGCCGCCGTCGTTCAAGGATTTATCCAGATAGACCGTAAGTTGCGGAACGGGATACCACTGTTCCACCGCTTGATTGACATTTTTCCAGACGATGTAAAACACGCTCGGCAAGGTCAATGAGATGGCGATCACCATGATAGTCAGCAACGTCGCCAGCGGCTGGCGCAGCATATCTGACAAGGTGCTTTTCCACGCGTAACGCTGCTGTACGCGCCAGCCCCCTTTCAATGATTTGGACTTGGGTTTAGGCGGTGTTGTTTTTTTCGCTGAATGACGGACATTTTTAACCATGATGTCCTCCTTGCATACGCCCCTGATTCAACGTCAGGATACGGTAATTTCTTCGTTCAATGAGAGCAATGTCATGCGTCGCCATCAGAACCGTCACACCAACGCGGTTAAACTCTTCAAACAGGCGCATGATCCCCTCAGACAGTTCCCCATCCAGATTTCCCGTGGGTTCATCCGCCAGCAGAACGGTAGGTTTGTTTACAACAGCGCGGGCAATACCAACACGCTGCTGCTCACCCCCAGAAAGCTGAATGGGAAAGTTTTTCGCTTTGTCCAGCAAGCCTACCTTATCCAACGCCGCAGATACCCGTCGGCGAATATCCTCGGCGCTTGCCCCTGAGATGATCAGCGGCATAGCGACGTTCTCGTAAACCGTGCGATCCAGCAGGAGATGATGATCCTGAAAAATCATGCCGATCTGACGACGCAGAAAAGGGGTTTCACGGGATTTCAATCGGCTGATGTCATGCCCCCCAAACCAAATATGGCCTGCACTTGGGCGTTCTATACCGCAGATAAGTTTCAAAAGCGTACTTTTACCCGCTCCTGAATGACCGGTTAAGAATGCCATTTCCCCTGGAAGCAGATGAAAATCCACCCCTTGCAGCGCTTGCCGCCCTCCCAGATAGGCTTTACTGACCTGTTCAAAGCGAATCATTGATAGTTAATCCTCTCGGGCAAAAAGAGCCTCTATAAAATCGTCAGCCTTAAATGGACGGAGATCTTCAATGCCTTCCCCAACACCGATGTAACGAATAGGGATATCAAATTGGTCGGCAATGGCGAAGATAACCCCTCCTTTGGCAGTACCATCCAGTTTGGTCAGTGAGATCCCGGTCAATCCAACCGCTTCATGAAAGAGTTTAGCCTGACTGACCGCATTTTGGCCTGTGCAGGCATCCAGAATCAGCATAATTTCATGCGGAGTCTCTTCGTCCAGCTTTCTCATCACCCGGACAATTTTTTTCAGTTCTTCCATCAGATGGGATTTATTCTGCAAGCGCCCTGCGGTATCAGCGATCAGAATATCAACGCCTTTCGCCTTGGCAGATTGGATCGCATCAAAAATGACTGAGGCCGGATCTGCGCCGGTATGCTGTGCAATTACTGGGATTTTGTTGCGCTCTCCCCAGACCTGCAATTGTTCCACCGCTGCCGCACGGAAGGTATCCCCCGCCGCTAACATGACGGATTTGCCCTGAGACTGGTACTGACGCGCCAGTTTACCGATGGTTGTCGTCTTACCAACGCCATTCACACCCACCATCAGGATGACATAAGGCGATTTACCTTCTATATCCAGTGGCTTATCAACTTTTGTCAGAATATCTGACATTTCTTCTTTCAGTTTCGTGTATAACGCTTCCGCATCTTTTAATTCTTTGCGGCTGGCATGAGCGGTTAAATTGTTAATGATCTTACGGGTAGTTTCGACACCAACATCCGCAACCAGTAACTGCTCTTCCAATTCTTCAAACAGATCATCATCAATTTTCTTGCCGCGGAATAACCCTAAAAATCCGGAACCCAGATTCTGGCGGGTTTTCACCAAACTACGTTTCAAGCGCGCAAAAAAGCCTTCTTTACCCGGGCGCTCCTGTTCTTTGGGTAATGCGGATGGTTCTTCTGCCAGACGCTGCTGTTCGGCTTCTTCCGCAGCACGACGGACGGTTTCTTCGGCCAAACGTTGCTGCTCGGCTTCTTCCGCGGCACGACGGGCGGCTTCTTCGGCTAAACGCTGCTGCTCGACTTCTTCCGCTGCGTGACGGATGGCTTCTTCGGCTAAACGTTGCTGTTCTGCTTCTTCCGCTGCGCGACGGGCGGCTTCTTCGGCTAAACGTTGCTGCTCGGCTTCTTCCGTTGCGCGACGGGCGGCTTCTTCGGCTAAACGCTGCTGCTCGGTTTCTTCCGCTGCGCGACGGGCGACTTCTTCGGCCAAACGCTGCTGTTCTGCTTCTTCCGCTGCGCGACGGACGGTTTCTTCGGCTAAACGTTGCTGTTCTGCTTCTTCCGCTGCGCGACGGGCGGCTTCTTCGGCCAAACGCTGCTGTTCTGCTTCTTCCGCTGCGCGACGGACGGCTTCTTCGGCTAAACGCTGCTGCTCGGCTTCTTCCGCTGCGCGATGGGCGGCTTCTTCGGCTAAACGCTGCTGCTCGGCTTCTTCCGCCGTTGATTTTTCTTGTTCAAGTCGTTCTTCTTGCTGTTTCTTTTCCTGACGACCACGTCCAAACCAAGAGAAGAAACCTCTTTTTTTCTCTTCTGCCATTGGGCACTACACTCCTCGCGGTTAATTATGGCGTTTAACAGCCTATCCCATTAAGCTATTTTCTTTACCCGTTTGCGGGTGCAATTAATTCTTATTGGGATAAGCTAAAAACCTATCCCCGCAGACGCTTTGTTTTTCAACCACTACGCCTGCTGCGATAGGTTCTAACGGTGATAAAATCCAGTCTAACATTTTCATCACATCACAACACATATCTATGTGTGGATTTCGTGGTAAATTAATCAATGTATTTCTTCATTCTCATTTTTTGTATCCGTCGTCTATTATGCAAATAGCATCGGATGACAAATGCTTAAACTATGTAAAATTATGACTAAAAAATCACAGAGCGCGTCTTTGGGACAAATCCGCATTATTGGCGGAAAATGGCGCGGGAGAAAATTACCCGTTCCTGATAGTGAGGGGCTACGTCCGACGACTGATCGTGTCCGTGAGACACTCTTTAACTGGCTGATGCCCATCATTCAGGAAGCTCGCTGCCTGGATTGCTTCTCCGGCAGCGGAGCTCTTGGGTTTGAAGCCTTATCGCGCAATGCAAGTCACGCGACCTTGCTTGAATATGATCGTAATGTAGCAAAACAATTGTCAGCCAATTTAGCCTTACTTAAGGCCGAAAATGCTAATGTGGTACAGGGAAACGCCCTGCAATATCTCAACCAGACAGGCACACCTTTTGATGTGGTTTTCCTCGATCCCCCATTTCGCAAGGGGATGCTTGCTGAGACAATCAACTTACTGGAAGCCAACGGTTGGCTGGCTGAAGAGAGTTGGATTTATGTTGAAGCGGAATCAGAATCTGCTGCAACAGAAGCTCCCGCAAACTGGCAGTTACATCGGGAAAAAATTGCCGGGCAAGTTGCTTACCGACTGTATATCCGCCGCCAGTAGTCTGGCAACAGACCTGCTTAAATACGATTTTGGAGTTAATGATGTTTATTCAATTAGGAAAAGTTATCATGGTTCTCGTTTGGGGAATTATGATTTTCAATTTGATCCAGCCCTTTCCTAAGCCATTAAGATATTTCATGGATATCGCCATGGTTTTCACAGTGATAATGCATGCCTTTCAACTTTTGCTATTAAAAAACTCCCAGCCCAAAGATCAAAAGTTTTCTGTTTTTCTTCAGACCAAAATCTTCTTCTTTGGTGTGTTTGAGTTATTGGCTTGGCAGAAAAAACAGCGTCAAGATAAGAAATAACGTCCCATTCCCTTTCTATTTGGTGTCAGTGATGCCGACGGTATTCTGTCGGTATCATTTATTTTGATTATTCACTCACTGGTTATCTAATCAAATAACAAGAGAAGAGGGGATAAATGTTTTCATCTCATTTCAAAGAGCACAAATCATCAAAAAAATTCATTGTTTTGAATTTGACTCTGGAGTTTACTCCAGAGTGTAGAGTTAACTGTAACCCATTTGGATTAACTCTATTGAGAGGCCGCCTATGTTCTCCATATTTAAAAAACATAAGCAATTACAGCACGGCTCTTTGTCTTACAAAAATAAAGAGCATCAAGATAAAAACCACGAGCATTCCCACGGCTCTCATGGCAAAGAAGATAAAGATTCACACGACTCCCATCAACATGATCAAGGGCACTGCTCACACGACCATGCCCATACCATACGGGATACAACCCCCCTTGAATTAACCGCCAACCAACGTTTTAACTGGATCATCCACGGCATGGATTGCCCAAGCTGTGCAGGCAAAATCGAAAATGCGGTTAAAAAATTGCCTGAAGCTAAACAGGTCAAGGTGCTGTTTACGACGGAAAAACTGGTGGTCGATGCTGATTCTGATATTCGCGCAGCCGTCGAACAAGCGGTAAAGCAGGCGGGTTTTGAAATCAAGCAAACGGATTCGACGACTAAATTACCTCCAGCGGCAAATCACTGGAAAACCTTTTCCCCAATTCTCATTCTTATAGCATTAATGGTCATCAGTTGGGGCATTGCAAAAACAAATCCACCCGCTGGACAGATTGCTTTCATTATTACCACGTTGATAGGGTTATATCCGGTCGCTACCAAAGCCATCAAACTGATCCGTTCAGGGACTCCCTTTGCTATTGAAACTCTGATGAGTGTCGCCGCTATCGGTGCTCTATTCATTGATGCTACCGCAGAGGCGGCAATGGTTATTCTGCTGTTCAAATTGGGAGAAGTACTGGAATCTTATGCCGCAGGGCGGGCCCGCCGTGGTGTCAGCGCCTTGATGGCTCTGGTTCCTGAACAGGCGCTACTGGTGACAGGAGGAGAAAAGAAAACCGTTCCGGCGGCTGACCTGCGTCCGGGGGATATTATTGAGATTGCGCCGGGTGCCCGTTTACCTACCGATGCCGAGCTACTCAGTCCGTTCGCCAGTTTTGATGAAAGTGCTCTGACGGGTGAATCTATTCCAGTTGAACGCCAGCAGGGAGAAAAAGTTGCTGCGGGTTGCCTCTCTGTCGATAGCGCAGTGCAAATGAGAGTGATCTCTGAACCGGGACACAATGCCATCGACCGCATTCTTCAACTGATAGAAGAAGCGGAAGAGCGCCGTGCTCCCATTGAGCGCTTCATCGATCGATTCAGCCGTATTTATACACCGCTGATTATCTTGTTCTCTGTACTGGTCGTGGTAATCCCTCCCCTCGTCCTTGCCGAGCCTTGGGAAACTTGGCTCTATCGTGGACTGACTTTGCTATTAATCGGCTGCCCCTGTGCGCTGGTTATCTCAACGCCCGCCGCGATCACTTCTGCACTGGCGGCAGCGACCCGTCGTGGTGCCTTAATCAAAGGCGGAGCGGCATTGGAACAGCTCGGTTCAGTCACCACCATTGCGTTGGATAAAACCGGTACACTGACCGAAGGAAAACCCCGGGTCACGGAAATCGAACCCGTGGAAAACATCAGCGTAGAAACACTGCTGGCGCTGGCAGGGGCGGTCGAAAGCGGCTCACACCACCCATTGGCAAAAGCTATCCTCAACGCGGCAGAAAATAAAGGCGTGACGGTTGTCGAAGCTGAACACCGTAAAGCGTTGGCTGGGATCGGGGTTGAAGGGCTATTGTCGGGGCAGAAGATTCTGGTCGCGGCTCCGGGGCGGCTGCCAGAAAATACGTTATCCACCGCATGGAAACAAAGGGTCACGGAGCTGGAAAGCAGCGGTAAAACGGCGGTTGCCGTGGTACAGGGTGAGCAATTTGTGGGTTTGATTGCCATGCAGGACACCTTGCGTCAGGATGCCATAGACGCGATCCGCGCCCTGAAAAAACAAGGCGTCAATGCCGTGATGCTGACTGGCGATAACCCTCGTGCTGCGGCCGCTATTGCAGATCAATTGGGGATCGATTATCGCGCGGGTCTGTTGCCGGAAGATAAGGTAAAAGCCGTCACTGAGCTAAATGAAAAACACCATACCATGATGGTCGGTGATGGCATCAACGATGCCCCTGCCATGAAAGCGGCCAGTATCGGCGTCGCTATGGGGAGTGGTACTGATGTTGCGCTGGAAACAGCAGACGCCGCCTTAACACACAATCGGCTGACAGGTTTGCCTGAAATGATCACCCTGTCCCGTACAACGCACTATAACATCCGCCAGAATATCACCATTGCGTTAGGCTTGAAGGCGATATTCCTTATTACCAGTCTATTAGGCATCACGGGGCTGTGGATGGCCGTGCTGGCTGATTCAGGCGCCACGGCGCTGGTTACAGCGAACGCCATCCGGCTGCTGCGGGTTAAGTCGCAGAAACGATGATTGATTAATCCGCGGATTGATTAAGGACCCAGACCTCTTAATCAAGAGATAAACAAGATAAATTGAAAAGGTGCAAAAATGCACCTTTTCAAGATTACAGTGACTCAAGATTGCTATTAAGGAAAAAGGAAATATGGCACCCAGTGAGGTGATTGATGCTATCCAAGTGCCATATTAGAAGCCTAGCACAGCCCATTTTTTCTGCCAGTCACTTAAGCTACATTTTCGCTTTTTTTGATCAAATATCGATAAGGAGTTTGCCCTGTCTCCTGTGCAATCAAGGCGTGCTCCATAAAACGGCAAAAACCCGGAATATCTCGGGTCGTCGCCGGATCATCAGCAATGATCAATAACGTCTGGCCAGCATCCATATGGCGAACGATCTTACGTACCATCATCACGGGCTCAGGACAGCGTAACCCCTGCGTATCAAGCGTTTTGTCAGGGTTAGCAAAAACATTGGACATAACAATCTCTGTAGGTTCAAACACACTATGGCGATGGATTATATTACAAAATATCATCAACTGCCGCACTTTGCTTTTGTTGCGCAACGCGCGTATGATGCGTTTCACCTGATAATTCAGGCAAAGAAAGTTTGTTTTTTTGGGTTCCCTTACCCCATTCATCAAAAAGGTACAATATGTTCCATTTGACCACGCAGCAGAAAGCCACGGCGTTGATCTGGCTTTCACTTTTCCACATTTTGATCATTACTTCCAGTAACTATCTGGTGCAATTGCCTGTCTCCATTTTTGGTTTTCATACCACTTGGGGAGCATTCACATTTCCTTTTATCTTTTTGGCAACCGATCTGACCGTACGCATTTATGGTGCACCATTGGCACGAAAGATCATCCTCACTGTTATGCTGCCAGCACTGCTGATTTCCTATTTCATTTCCGCGCTATTTTTTCAAGGAACGTGGCAGGGATTCGGGGCATTAGGAACCTTTAATCTGTTTGTTGCCCGTATTGCAGCCGCGAGCTTTATGGGTTATGTCCTCGGCCAGATATTGGATGTGGGCGTTTTCAATCGCCTGCGTCAGAAACGCCGCTGGTGGATAGCACCGACTGCCGCCATGTTTTTCGGTAATTTGCTCGATACACTGGCATTTTTCTTTATCGCATTTTATCGCAGCAGTGATGCATTCATGGCGACGCACTGGGTAGAGATTGCTCTGGTGGATTACGCTTTCAAGCTGTTCATCTGTATGCTTTTCTTCCTGCCCGCTTATGGCATCCTGTTGAATTTAATCCTGAAATTTTCCTTCTCTCATTCAACAGATAAAACACTGGTCAACAATCATTGAAGCAACATTACGCCCCGAATCAATCAGGGCGTAAATAAATCTTTCGATTTTATCTCACAGATCGCGCATTTCCTGCTTTGGCTCATAACTTCCCTGTATATTTTATCGTATAGTGTTGGCGGACAGGCAAACAAATACTTTTATTCGAAACTGCTAATGATCTGCCACACGCCAGTGTTATGACAGTTCATGTTGAGTTTCCAGTGAAGAAGGAATATTTCTTATGCTGAAAGTGATCCAGTCTCCATCCAAATATATCCAAGGGCCAGGTGCGTTATCTCACATCGGCCAATACACCAAAATGCTTGCTGATCACGTTTTCGTGATTGCCGATAATTTCGTGATGAGCCTCATTGGAGATACCGTTAGCAAAAGTCTGGAAGAACACGCAGTAACCAGCCATTTTGAGATCTTCAACGGTGAATGCAGCCGTGGCGAAATCAAACGCCTGTCAGACATTTTAGTGAAGAATCAATGTCAGGCCGTGATTGGGATCGGAGGCGGCAAGACTCTTGATACCGCCAAAGCTATAGCGCATGAATGTAAATTACCGGTAATCATTTCCCCCACTATCGCTTCCACAGATGCCCCAACCAGCGCCCTTTCCGTTCTGTATACCGAACTGGGTGAATTTGATGGCTACCTGCTGTATCCACAAAATCCCAATATCGTACTGATGGATACCCATATTATTGCCAAAGCACCGGTTCGTCTGCTTGTGTCAGGAATGGGGGATGCACTTGCCACCTATTTTGAAGCCCGGGCAAGTAGTGCGGCTCATAAACCAACGATGGCTGGTGGTGCGACATCCAATGCCGGGCTGGCTCTGGCCAAACTGTGTTACGACACCTTACTGGCAGAAGGTTATAAGGCAAAACTCGCGGTAGAAGCAGGTGTCAGTACTCCGGCAGTGGAAAATATCATTGAGGCGAATACTTATCTCAGTGGTATCGGTTTTGAAAGTGCGGGGCTTGCCGCTGCCCACGCCATTCACAATGGCTTCACCGTGCTGGAGGAATGTCATCATCTCTATCACGGAGAAAAAGTGGCGTTCGGCACACTGGCACAATTGATGCTGGAAAACAGCCCGAATGAAGAGTTGGAAACCGTGCTCGATTTCTGTGTTCAAGTCGGTCTTCCTGTCACACTGGAGCAACTCGGCTTGCGAGACAGTGAGAAATTGCACCAGAAAATCATGGAAGTTGCCAAAGCCAGTTGTGCCGAAGGTGAAACTATTCACAATATGCCGTTTAAAGTCACCCCAGAACAGGTCTATGCAGCAATAATGGCCGCAGACCGCATGGGCATGGATTGGTTGTATTAATTTATCTAGTACGCCATAAAAACCCCGTCCTTCAGTTAGCTAAGACACTAAATAATAGTGTCTTAGCTAACTGAAGGACGGGGAGGATGTCAACAAGTGTCGTCTGCTCTGTGTTTTCAGTCTCAGATCTACCTAGCAATAGCCCCTGATTAAAATGAATCTGTCGCAGAACTGGCGCCAGTACACTTTCGTCCCATTGAAAATCAGGCCAATCTTCGTGCTGCCAAATCCACATTAGACATTCACCTCATGATGCAAATAATCAACGCATTCTACTCACAAGGTGAGGCGATTAACAACGCTATTCGCCTCACAAAATGAGGCAAATAACACGCCTAATTGCCTCATACCCTCAACGCCCGGAATACGCTTAGTCAATTCAATAGAATAGGCCGCTCAGCCCATTTTTTCCATGTGGCACGGGGTATGGAACGCCATTTTCCGCGGAATCTGTTTCAATCGCAAAATATATTCAAAATCTACAGTTGCTGTTTGATAAGGAACAAAAACGAACTCAAAACGCGCATAGAATGGAATAAGAAAACCAGTATTGTGATAAACAGCACTCTATCTGACAAGATAGGAATAGAAGAATAAATAAAAGGCATGCTCCTTCTGGAACATGCCTACTATTTATAATGAATATTTATTAATATGACTTAATATCCGTCATCTAGTTTGTTGGCTTCGGCCAAATACCAGCAATATGATTGAGGCATTCTTCTTTAGAACCTATCATCCCGATTGCCACCCACCCGACTGGAAGCACATAGGCCTCAGGCCAGACCGAATACTTTTTTCTGCTGTTCACGACCACTATCCAATTCATGGCTTCGTTTCCTGTTAGCTGTTCCAAGATAGGCCTCCGGTTTGAAGTTTTCTGGCAGTGCTGCGGGTAAGAAACCTGTATCTATCAAATATTGCAATACTTGATGGACATATCCTGCCGTAATGACGGGGCATTTAATGTCAGTGTTGGCCAATAATGCCAGCGTTTGCTTCAACTCCAGTTCTGGGTGAATTTCATGAACATAAACCGGATCTAACGCTCGATAAGGTTTCTCTGTCATGTCCCTAATCAATGGGATCAATGGATACAACGGGTGTGTATCATCCAGTGCAAGGATCTTCTCTTTACCCTCATTGAAGGGGACTGGGTTGAGGATATAACCAAATTCCTGTACCCAATCGAAAAATTGCCGGATAGAGACTTGAACCGGATTAAACAAGTTAAAGAATTTACCATCGGATTTCGGTTGCTTGGAGATATGAACCAACGATGCAGCGACATAATCAACCGGTACAATATCAAGCAGCAATCCATGCTCAGGGTAAAAGCCCATTGCCAGATAACCTTTCAGGGAAGCAACGAGATAATCATTGCCTTGTGCAGCTCCTGTGCGGGTATGCCCAAGGATCAGACCCGGACGATAAATACTGACGGGTACGCCTCGCTGGCGGGCAATATTGATGATCCCTTCAGATACCCACTTACTGCCTGAGTAACCTGAAGGATCTCGTACCGACTCGCTCATAACGCGATCATCTTCCATAAATGGACGGGGTGATTCTGTGGCAAACAGGGCATTCACGGAAGAAACATAATGGAAATGTTTCAGCCGTGCTGTGCAGGCAAATTCCAGCGCGGTTCGGGTTCCATCGACATTAATGCTCTTCAATGCGCTATAAGGATAGATAAAGTTAACCAACGCCCCGTTGTGATAAATCACATCAACGTTTTCAGCGAGCTGTGCCCATGTTTCCGGTAACAAGCCAAAGCGTGGCTGCCCCAGATCTCCGATAATGAAATCTACGCGCTCAAGCCCGTTAGCAACATCAATCTGGTACTTGTCAAACCCGGCCTTAATTCTGTCTCGTGCGTGTTCTTCATCAGAGTCACGGCACAAACAGACAATTCTGGCCGCAGTCTGTTTCAACAATTGCTCCAGCAAATGCAAACCAAGATATCCTGTGGCTCCGGTGAGCAATACTGTATCCGGCTGATACCAGTTAGCATGAGGCAGGCCATCAGGGCGCACGCTTTCTTTCAGGTAGACATCCTTTCTGAGCGTTTCTGCATGTTGCTGAATTAATGCCTCACTATGATAGACTCCCCCAGCGCTAGCCGGATTTGCCTGATATGCTTCCATCATTTCATCCAGAATAGAGGAGATTCTGGCAACCGTAGGTTCAACATAGATACCTGAAATCGGTATCCGGAGTGAAAAGGCTTTCTCAATCCGTTCCACCATGCGGGCAACCAAAATAGAATGCCCCCCAACCTGGAAGAAATTATCGGTGACACCCAATACGTCTGTCGCCAGCAGGTCACGCCAAATTGCATAAACCTGTTTTTCAGTTTCTGTTTGAGGCAGTACAACGTCATAGCTGGCATTCAACCGCTCTGCGACTTCGTCTAACCGTTTTCTATCGCGTTTGCCACTGCTTGTCAGTGGGATATAAGGGATACGATAATATTCGGCAGGTATCCAGGCTTCGTGCAGAATTTCCCTGAGTGAAACCTGAGTTTCATGTACCCACTCTTCGGGTACAACCCTATTGGGATCGAACAGTACAAACGCCTGAATCTTGGCAAGATCGCCACTGCCGACAACACGGATAATCGTATCCTGTACGCCATTTTGTTTTCTTAATGCGGTTTCAATCTCGCCCAACTCGATTCGATATCCACGCACCTTCACCTGATCATCCTGCCTTCCCATATAAATGAGAGAGCCATCTTCAAGCATACGTGCCATATCTCCGGTCAAATATGCTCTTTTACCTTTTTGTGTCATATCGGGGACGTATCGTTTGGCCGTTTCGGTTGGGTTATTGCGATATCCAGCCGTCACCCCAAGCCCACCGATAAGGATTTCACCGACCGTTCCTTTCGGCACCGGCCGCAAATATTTGTCTACAATGGTGATGGTTGTGCCGGGGATCGGCCCACCCAATTGAACCTTATCTCCTTTTCTCATACGAAATGCTGTTGACCAGATAGTGGTTTCGGTTGGGCCATAGAGATTCCATAAAGTGCCACCGGATGCCGTTAGTTGATCAGCCAGATCCTGTGACAACGCCTCTCCCCCACAAATCATGCTCATCTCTGAACGCGGTTTCCAGCCAGCATTCAAGGCCATTAACCAAGTGACCGGCGTCGCTTGTGCAAAAGTGAATTGAGGATCAGACAGCGTTTGTGACAACGCCTGCGCATCACGCTGAGTATCGATTGATGTAATGTAGATACTGCCGCCATGAACGACAGTCAGTAGTAATTCCACCAATGAGATATCAAAAGAAAAGGTCGTCAGGGCAAGCATACAATCATGCTGATTGACTGACAGTAACTTGCCTAATGCACACAGGCAGGCAGCCAGATTGTCATGCTGCACCTGTACCGCTTTTGGCAATCCAGTAGAGCCAGAAGTGAACATCACATAAGCCGGGTGATCACCCAATACAGGCATATCGATGTTTTCTGTTATTTCATCATTAATTATTTCACTGGTGTTATTCAGGAGGGTGTGCAAAGGGATTAATGTTGATGCCTTCAGCCCCGCAGATACCGTATCATCCGATACGAGAACACTTTCCGACAGGCTGGCGAGAATATCATTCAGACGTTTTTCTGGCATCATCGTATTGAGGGGAATATATACCGCCCCAATTCGCCAAACCGCCAGCATAGTAACAAACCACGGAATTCCCCGTTCGGCAGCAATGGCAACGTTGCTCCCCATTTTAACACCGTACTGATACAAAATATTTGCTGCATTTTCAACACGCTGCTGTAATTCACCAAATGCCAAGATTTCATAGGGATCAGAAACCGCAATGTCATTCGGTATCGTTTTCGCCAGTTTTGCCAAGCGAGATGGCACGTTATCAAACCAGGGTTCAAGTGTTGCTATCCTATGACTGATATTATTACTATTAATATTGTCATCGGGTGAAGATGTTTGCTCAGTGAATGCTGTGTGTAATATTGCCTTGTGTGTGTGTGTATTCATAATGATGTTCTCTTTCTGTCTTCCATTTTATTTCATCACTTTTTATGATGAATGGAGACATCAATGCTGTTAGTCGTTAACATTCAGTTTTCGCCTACACTCAGCTATTGCAAATACCTTATGTCGACATTCAACTGAATAGGAAAAATAAATTGCATAAAATTTCATGCTAATTTAATAATTTTATTAACTAATATTATTTTGTAATCTTTAATTAATTAACCTAAAAATAAAGAGGTTATTTATTGGCTAACAGAGTGTATTACGCCTTATACAATCTAGTATAGCTTTGATATTATTATATTATTTAACAAAATAGAGATTCAAAGCCTCATGATAACTGACATCATGAATATGAATAACTATTTAGAGTAATATCTACTATTTTGAATTATAAATTCAAACACTTTATTTGTAATTGCGTTATAAAAAACGCCAAACATGTAAATAAAAATAAACGACACAGCTAAACAGAGGCATTATTGAAATAGTGATCATTCGTTAAAATCCCGACGATAAATGTCACACTTTATTTATGAATTTATGTCTGTATGATTTTATTAAAATATAATTTCATATTTTTACAACTTTATATTTACTGAGTATTAACCCCTGCCAATAATATGGATTAATTTTAAAAAAAGAACATAAACGAACTTTAAACGCTCACAAATAACAAGCAAAGCGCTTTATTGTGACATGCGTCACTATAATATCAGTAAATTATATTTCAAAACTCTAACAAATCACTCAAAATTGCGGTCTTTGCGAAATCATATCTACAGGTCAGCGATACATCACAGATATAGCATATTGTTTTGGCTATTATTTCCTTCTATATAGAAAATAGTTAATGAGAATTCTTCGTTTAACATCATCATCGCTCAGAGATGGTCATTCGCTAACACCAAAAGTCATGTGGAGACAAACATGTTAAGTATTTTTAGACCGGCACCCCACAAAGCCCGGCTGCCCGCGCAAGAAATAGATCCACTCTATCGTCGCTTTCGCTGGCAAATTTTCATGGGGATCTTCTTTGGGTATGCGGCTTACTATTTAGTAAGGAAAAATTTTGGACTGGCAATGCCTCACTTAGCGGAACAAGGTTTTTCCAAAGGTGATCTTGGCTTCGCTTTGTCAGGGATTTCGATTGCATACGGTATCTCAAAATTTATCATGGGTTCCGTTTCTGATCGTTCCAATCCACGTGTTTTCTTACCTGCCGGCTTGATACTCGCAGCAGCAGTGATGCTGTTTATGGGTTTCGTGCCGTGGGCAACTTCCAGCATTGCCATCATGTTTGTCCTGCTATTTCTGTGCGGCTGGTTCCAGGGCATGGGCTGGCCTCCCTGCGGCCGTACTATGGTTCATTGGTGGTCACAGAAAGAGCGTGGTGGGATCGTTTCTATCTGGAACTGTGCGCATAACGTTGGTGGCGGCTTGCCTCCGTTACTGTTCATGCTGGGTATGGCGTGGTTTCAGGACTGGAAAGCCGCATTTTATATGCCTGCATTTGCCGCCATCCTTGTCGCAATTATCGTATTTTCCTTGATGCGCGATACTCCACAATCCTGTGGTTTACCGCCGATCGAAGAGTACAAAAACGATTATCCGCCTGACTATACGGACAAAAATGAAAAGGAATTGACTGCAAAAGAGATTTTTTTGCAGTACATTCTGCCTAACAAATTGCTGTGGATGATCGCGATTGCCAACGTATTCGTTTATCTGCTGCGCTACGGTATCCTCGACTGGTCACCAACATACCTGAAAGAAGTGAAGCACTTTGCTATGGATAAATCGTCCTGGGCTTACTTCCTCTACGAATATGCAGGTATTCCCGGTACGCTGCTGTGTGGATGGATGTCTGACAAAGTGTTCAGGGGCAACCGTGGTGCCACTGGCGTATTCTTTATGACACTGGTGACTATCGCCACCATCGTATTCTGGTTGAACCCGGCGGGTAACCCAAATATCGATATGCTCTGCATGCTGGTTATCGGCTTCCTGATTTACGGCCCAGTGATGCTAATTGGCCTGCACGCTCTTGAACTGGCACCGAAAAAAGCAGCGGGAACAGCGGCAGGCTTTACCGGTTTGTTTGGCTACCTCGGTGGTTCGGTTGCCGCCAGTATCATTGTCGGTTATACCGTTGACTTCTTCGGTTGGGACGGCGGATTCATGGTCATGATCGGCGGCAGTGCCCTGTCCGTCGTTCTGCTGTTGTTTGTCATGTTAAGCGAGAGTAAACATAAGCAGGAAATCGCTCGTAATAGCTAGCCAGTAAATTACCGTCACACAAACGGTAATTACACGTAAAATTGACCGCAGTATCATTGTTAATACTGCGGTTACTTGAAAGATTAATTGCCAAATCCAACTGACTTAACTAATTCATTGTTTCTTATTACAGGTTTACTTATTCACGTCGTATTTGGTTAAATATATTACTGATTTTTACTTTATATATTTTCTCTTCATGGCCATAATCATTTTATTTCCAAGTAGTTATTTAGATTAAACATTTATAAAACCAAACCAAATCTATGACATTATTAGTTTACCTATTTATATATCGTATTGAATCAAAAATACAACATCAACAGCACGTTTAAAGAATGAACATTACTGTCATAAAACTGTGACATACCACTGATAAAATCAGTATTCAGCATTGTGTTATGTCGTTATTTTATATAAAAAGCTGCATTGAATAATCATCATATTCTTCTTGCTGTTTTAAAAAAACAAGCTAAAAAAATAACATCATTTTTATTTAAGATTTTTATTACTATACATTACTATAAATGTGGAGAACCCCAATGCAAACCCCTATCAAAACCATCATGGCAGGCCTGCTGTTAGCGTCGTCGATGTCCGGTATTGCACATGCCGCAGATAAGATTGTGATCGCCCATCGCGGAGCCAGCGGCTATCTGCCTGAGCACACACTGCCTGCCAAAGCCATGGCCTATGCACAAGGTGCTGATTATCTGGAACAAGATCTCGTCATGACCCAAGATAATGAACTCATCGTGCTGCATGATCATTATCTTGACCGCGTAACAGATGTGGCAGAGCGCTTTCCAAACCGTGCCCGTGCTGATGGCCGTTACTATGCTATTGATTTTACCTTACCGGAAATTAAGTCCCTGAAATTTACCGAAGGTTTTGATATCAAGGAGGGTAAGAGAGTACAAAGCTATCCCGGACGTTTCCCAATGGGGAAATCAGATTTCCGCATTCATACTTTTCAGGAAGAAATTGAGTTTATTCAAGGTATGAACAAATCTACTGGCAAGAACATGGGTATCTACCCTGAAATCAAAGCTCCATGGTTCCACCGCCAGGAAGGTAAAGATATCACCGCCAAGGTACTGGAAGTCCTGAAACAATACGGCTACACCAAAAAGAGCGATAAAGTTTATCTGCAATGCTTTGATGCCAATGAACTGAAACGCATCAAACATGAGCTGGAACCGAAAATGGGCATGGATCTGAAGTTGATACAGCTCATCGCTTACACCGACTGGAAAGAAACTTATGAGCAGAAACAAGATGGCTCATGGGTGAATTATAGTTATGACTGGATGTTTAAACCGGGTGCCATGAAAGAAGTGGCAAAATATGCCGATGGCATTGGCCCTGATTACCATATGCTCATCTCCGATGATTCCACACCAAGCAACATTAAGCTGACAGGTCTGGTGAAAGAAGCCCATATGAGCCATTTGGCCGTTCATCCATACACTATCCGTGTCGATCAACTGCCAAAATATGCCACCAGCGGTAATCAATTATTCGATATCGTTTTCGATAAAGCCAATGTTGATGGTGCTTTCACCGATTTCCCTGATTTAGCCGTGAAATTTCTGGAAAAACGCCACGAACATAAATAATCAACACTAGCAATGAAGGGGCAGCCAGAAGCTGCGCCTTTAGCAATAAAATCGTTGGATTAAAACCCCCTGACGCCAATAGTTGCGTCAGGAGATCCCGACCGGAAAAGCAATCACTTCACTGATCCGTTCAGCGCCCAGCGCAAGCATGATCAGGCGATCCACTCCCAAAGCGACTCCGGCACATTCAGGCATCCCGTGTTCAAGGGCTTTAAGCAGATGTTCATCAATCGGCATAACCGGCAATCCCATCGCTTCACGCTTACGATTATCCTGCACGAAACGCAGGCGCTGTTCATGGCTGTCAGTCAGTTCACGAAAGCCATTCGCCAGTTCCATGCCTTTGAAATAGACTTCAAAACGCTCTGCAACACGGTGATCTTCCTTGCTGATTTCAGCCAAAGACGCTTGTGAAGCCGGGAAGTGATAAATAAATGTCGGTTTTTCAAGCCCGATATGCGTTTCAACGCCCATAGTGAAAAGCAGTTGCAACAAGGTATCCCGATCTTCTTCCTGATCAGCGATATTGCTGAGATCGAGCTTCGCTGCCACTTCACGCAGTTTTTCTTTACTCGCGGTAAGCGGGTCAATCTCCAGATAGCGAATGAACGCCTGCTGGTAAGAAAGGGATTCTGCACTTTCGCAATCTAAGATCTGCTGTAACAGATCATCCACTTCATTCATCAAGCGGTACATGTCGTAATGTGGACGATACCATTCCAACATGGTGAACTCAGGATTATGGTGACGGCCCGCTTCTTCATTACGGAAACTGCGACCCATCTGATAAATGGAACCACTTCCTGCTGTCAAAAGACGCTTCATGTGGTATTCGGGGCTAGTCATCAGATACAGAGTCAAGCCATCCGCCGCTCCCGGCCCGACAAACCGTGTCTGGAAAGGCACAAGATGGATGTCAGTGATGGTCGCCTGACTCATGGCAGGGGTTTCAACCTCCAACACCCCACGATCTGCGAAAAAGCGCCGTATCTCCGCAAGAATCTTCGCCCTTTTCAATAAATTGGCGATAGGGGCACTTGGCTGCCAATCCGCGACTTCATTCATGTTCCAATGACTCCAAAACAAAACAAAACGCGCAGTTTACTCATATCAAGTCCACTAGACAAATTTTCAACATCAGATTAGTGAATATCATTTTTACTTGCCACTCTCCGCTATACCAGTGAACAGAATACCCCTGTCCTATATGTGGAAAATAGCAGGACATAAAAAATAAAATTTGATAAACATTAAGCCAAAATTTATACGCTATGAATTGCAATACTGCTGTGAGAACAATATCAAAAAAATCATAAAGTTCGGATTAATTGACTTTCTATAACGAAACATTAATTAATGATTTTGATAAAAATATTTAATTAAAAAACAATCCAAAATTATTATTAATATAATGTTTTCTGTACAAAAAACAAAAATAACCGCCAGAAAAACCCCAAGAAATTAATCTAATTTTCTATTGTCGAAAATAAAAAGTAATACTATTTTCTGGAAATAAGAAGATCGCTATCGTAGCATTATTCCAGATAGTATTAACAAATATTTCATAATGATTTTACTTATATTTATAATAAGAATAATTTCCTATATAAATAATTTAAAAAACCACAGAAGAATGATCTAGATCACATTATTTCGGCAAAATCCCACAAAATCCGCATTTATATCAAATTTACTCTCTTTACAATTGGCTATACTTAATCCATACAAAAAGTAACAGATAGTGACCCTAAATCGTTAAAGCATAACAAATTATCAATAACACTCGCTTAAACAAGAAAAATTATCACTGTGAAATAACACAGATAAAGAAAGTGACGAGTGATAACGCATGGGGTCCTTTAGCCGATTTTAACTCATTTTATTTGAACCACCCACTTGAACAATGGAGAAGCGCAGTGCAAACCTTCAATGCCGATCTAGCCATTATCGGAGCCGGGGGCGCAGGCCTACGGGCAGCCATCGCCGCTGCTGAAACCAATCCCCAGCTCAAGATTGCCCTGATCTCAAAAGTTTATCCCATGCGCAGCCACACCGTGGCCGCAGAAGGTGGATCAGCCGCCGTCACTCAATCCCATGACTCCTATGACTTTCACTTCAATGACACCGTGTCGGGTGGCGACTGGTTATGTGAACAAGATGTGGTTGAGTATTTCGTCAAACACTGCCCGACAGAAATGATCCAGCTGGAGCAATGGGGCTGTCCCTGGAGCCGCAAGGAAGACGGTTCCGTGAACGTGCGTCGTTTCGGCGGCATGAAAATCGAACGGACATGGTTTGCCGCAGATAAAACCGGCTTTCATATGCTCCATACTCTGTTCCAGACTTCCCTGAAATACCCACAAATACAACGCTTTGATGAGCACTTTGTGCTCGATATTCTGATAGATGAAGGTCAGGTGCGCGGTTTGGTGGCACTGAATATGATGGAAGGAACGAAAGTTCAGATCCGTGCCAATGCGGTCATTATGGCAACGGGCGGGGCAGGACGCGTATACCGTTACAATACCAATGGCGGCATTGTCACGGGAGATGGCATGGGAATGGCATACCGCCACGGCATACCACTGCGTGATATGGAGTTTGTACAATATCACCCAACTGGCCTGCCGGGTTCTGGTATTTTGATGACAGAAGGCTGTCGTGGTGAAGGTGGCATACTGGTGAACAAAGATGGCTACCGCTATCTACAGGATTATGGGATGGGGCCAGAGACGCCCCTTGGCCACCCCGAAAACAAATATATGGAACTGGGGCCGCGAGACAAAGTTTCTCAGGCTTTCTGGCATGAATGGCAGGCAGGCCGGACTATCGCGACGCCGCGTGGTGATGTGGTTCATCTGGATCTGCGCCATTTAGGTGAGAAAAAACTGCTCGAACGCTTGCCATTCATCTGTGAGTTGGCAAAAGCCTATGTCGGTGTTGATCCGGTTAAAGAACCGATTCCTGTTCGCCCAACGGCACATTACACCATGGGCGGAATCGAAACTAACCCGCAGTGTGAAACCCGCATCAAAGGGCTGTTTGCTATTGGCGAATGCTCTTCCGTCGGCCTGCATGGGGCAAACCGCCTCGGTTCCAATTCACTGGCAGAACTGGTGGTATTTGGCCGTTTGGCAGGTGAAGAAGCCGTCAAACATATTCAACAAGCCACACCTGCCAATGAAAACGCGCTGGATGCACAAACCCGCGATATCGAAGATAAACTCAACAAACTGCTGAATCAGAAAGGCGGTGAGCGCTGGGCGAAAATCCGTGATGAACTGGGTACTTCAATGGAAGAAGGCTGCGGGATTTACCGTACTCCAGAGCTGATGCAGAAAACCATGGATAAAATTGCGGAGCTGAAGGAACGCTTCAAGCATATCGAAATCACTGACCGTTCCAGCGTGTTCAATACTGATCTGCTCTACACGATTGAACTGGGCTTTGGTCTGGATGTCGCTGAATGTATGGCGCATTCCGCCATGCACCGCAAAGAGTCCCGTGGAGCCCACCAGCGCCTTGATGCAGGTTGTACAGAGCGTGATGATGAGAATTTCTTGAAGCATACGCTGGCGTTCTATAACCCAGAAGGTGCACCACGTTTGGAGTACAGTGATGTGAAAATCACTAAATCCAAACCCGCGAAGCGGGTCTATGGTGGTGAAGCCGCAGCACAAGAGAAACAACAGAAGGAGCAGGCGAATGACTGAGATGAAAAACCTGAAAATGGAAGTCATGCGCTATAACCCGGAAATCGACAGCGAACCTCATTTCGTCACCTACGAGGTGCCTTATGATGAGCAAACCTCCTTGCTGGATGCGTTAGGCTACATTAAGGACAATCTGGCTCCCGATCTGTCTTACCGCTGGTCTTGCCGCATGGCGATCTGCGGTTCCTGCGGCATGATGGTAAACCGAGTGCCAAAACTGGCATGCAAAATCTTTCTGCGCGATTATCCGCAAGGGATGAAAATTGAAGCGCTCGGCAACTTCCCCATTGAACGAGACTTAGTTGTCGATATGACTCACTTTATTGAGAGTCTGGAAGCTATCAAGCCTTATATCATTGGCAATGATCGCAAGCCCGCTGATGGCCCGAATGTGCAAACACCTGCACAAATGGCGAAATATCACCAGTTTTCAGGCTGTATCAACTGCGGCCTGTGCTATGCCGCCTGCCCGCAGTTCGGCCTGAATCCTGAATTTATCGGCCCTGCCGCAGTCACGCTGGCACACCGTTATAACCTTGATAGCCGCGACCACGGCAAGAAAGAGCGTATGCCTCAGATCAACAGTGACAATGGCGTGTGGTCTTGTACTTTTGTCGGTTACTGCTCTGAAGTTTGCCCGAAACACGTCGATCCGGCGGGTGCCATTCAACAGAGCAAAGCAGAAAGTGCCAAAGATTTCCTTATCTCCATGCTGAAACCACAATAAGGGAGGAGAGAGTAATGACGACTAAACGTAAACCTTATGTGCGCGGTATGGAATCCCATTGGTGGCATAAATTAGGCTTCTATCGTTTTTATATGATACGCGAAGGCACTGCCATTCCCGCCATTTGGTTCAGCCTGCTGGTGCTCTATGGTCTGTTTGCCCTGAAAGATGGCTCAGAAAGTTGGGCGGGTTTTATCTCTTTTCTACAACATCCGGCGGTACTGGTGATTAATATCATCACCTTGCTGGCGACCTTGCTGCATACGAAAACGTGGTTTGAACTGGCTCCGAAAGCGCTCAATATCATTGTCAAAAATGAAAAAATGTCACCAGAGCCGATTATCAAACTATTGTGGGCGATCACTATCATTGCCACCGCCGTGATTCTCGGCGTTGCACTATTTTACTAACCCCTAGGAGGATCTGATGAATCAACGACCTAAGCGTTCCGATGAACCGATTTTCTGGGGTCTATTTGGTGCCGGTGGCATGTGGAGCGCCATTGTTGGTCCGGCGATGGTTCTGCTGCTGGGCTTTCTGATCCCGTTGGGATTGGCACCGGAAGCACTCTCTTATGATCGTGTTCTGACATTCTGCCAGAGTTTCATTGGCCGCATTTTTTTGTTACTGATGATCAGCCTGCCGCTCTGGTGCGGAATGCACCGTCTACACCACGGTATGCACGATCTGCAAATCCATATCCCAGCCAGTAAATGGGTGTTTTATGGAGCAGCCGCTATTTTGAGTGTGGTTGCCTTGATTGGGGTGTTTACGCTGTAGCTCTCTCAAGTCCTTAGATAATTAACTGGCTAATAATATCCGCCCATGTTGGCGGATTAATTTTTTGTCTTTTTGTGACTTCATCATTTGACTGCAAGTTTCCAGATATCTATGATGACTTCATTACTTGAAGTCGGGATGCAAGGAATGAATAAACAAGTTTCAGCGCTCCGAACGAGACAGCAGAAAACGTTAGAACAAATATTTAAAACGCCGGTTCCAGCAGGAATTAAATGGTCAGATATAGAATCTCTGATTAAGGCATTGGGCGGTGAAGTTAAAGAAGGCCGCGGCTCACGATGCAAATTTTTACTGAATGGCAAAATAGCAAATTTCCACCGTCCTCACCCATCACCAGATACAGACAAAGGTGCTGTGGCTGGCTTACGGGAATGGCTGGAAAGTGCAGGAGTCACACCATGAATAAACAAAATATCAATATGATGGAAATAGCCGGACAACCAGTTGTTATTAGTTATGTACCAGAAATAAACATGTTCCGAGGTAAATTTGTAGGGCTATCAGGTTATTGTGATTTTGTCGCCGACAGTATCGCAGGATTGCACGCTGAGGGGCGCATCTCACTCGATGAATATTTATCTGATTGCAGAGAGGCTGACATAGAACCTTATCAGCAGCGTGAGAAAACAAAAACGTTTACGTTACGATATCCAGAGTCATTCGGTGAACGATTAAATCGAGCCGCTGCCGAACAGCAAGTTTCTGTTAATTCATTCATTTTGTATACATTAAATGAACATATGAGGAATGTATAACACCGCTACCCGCCTATATTGGCGGGTATTTCCTACCGATACAAAGTAGTCTTATTCATAGTGACAGCCGCTATTCAATATGAGCCAGAATGCTTTCTACATCCTGATAATCCCCTGCCTGTACACAGAATGTGATTTTCCCTGCACGGTGTGCATTAATTTGCACTTCCATTTTCATGGCTTCCATCACGGCAATGAGTTCTCCCTCATTGACCTGTTCACCTTCTTTCACAATCCAAGAATGTAAGATACCGGAAATCGGTGCTTTCACCTGACGAGAGTCTGCCGGCATTTTTTCCTTTATTGCAGACTGGGAAGATTGCTGTTCCCCAACCGGCGCCAAATGAGAAAACCCCGCTAATAAATCGGCAGGCAATCCGAGCTCATGCCTGCGGCCATCAATTTCAATATATGTACGCGTGATGCTGTTATCTTCTGTCACAACCTGACGTGGTAACGCTTCAATCTCATTTACAAAATCCGTTTCAATCCAACGGGTATGAACATTAAAGACATCATCAGAAACAAAATCAGGATGTTCGATCACGGCTTGATGAAAAGACAAAACTGAAGCCACACCACGGATTTTGAATTCCCGTAGTGCCCGACGTGCGCGCGAAATAGCCTGTTCGCGGGTTGTGCCTGTGACAATCAACTTCGCCATCAGAGAATCAAAGGTCGCAGGAATAGTGGAGCCACTGATCACGCCAGAATCCAGACGAATACCGGGGCCGGAAGGCGGGGTAAATTCGCTGATAGTCCCTGACATCGGTAAGAAACCTTTGCCTGCATCTTCAGCGTTGATACGAAACTCAAATGAGTGGCCTCTTGGAACTGGCGTCTCCTGAATACTCAATGGATGGCCTTCCGCAATTTTCAACTGCTCAATCACGAGATCGATGCCTGTCGTTTCCTCCGTGACAGGATGCTCTACTTGTAAGCGAGTATTCACTTCCAAAAAAGAGAGTGTTCCATCGGCGCTTAGTAAGAATTCAACTGTACCCGCTCCCACATAATTGGCTTCCGCACAAATCGCTTTTGCCGCCTGATGAATACGCTCCCGTTGCTGTTGAGTCAAAAATGGTGCCGGGGCTTCTTCCACTAATTTCTGGTTGCGGCGCTGTAAGGAGCAATCACGGGTGCCAAGCACCACAACATGGCCCTGTTTATCCGCAATAACCTGTGCTTCTATATGACGCGGTTTATCAAGAAACTGTTCGATAAAACATTCGCCACGGCCAAATGCGGCTGTCGCCTCACGCACTGCCGAGTGATAAAGTTCTTCCACTTCATCCAGCCGCCAAGCGACTTTCAGCCCACGCCCCCCTCCGCCAAATGCCGCTTTAATCGCAATCGGCAAGCCATGTTCCTCCGCAAAAGCGACAACTTCCTGCGCATCTTTGGCTGGCTCCGACGTACCAACGACCAATGGCGCACCAACTTTGTGGGCGATCTTACGAGCCTTAACCTTATCGCCAAGTTCATCAATGGTTTCAGGGTTAGGGCCAATCCAAATCAATCCTGCGTCCATAACGGCACGGGCAAATTCAGCTCGCTCAGACAAGAACCCATATCCGGGATGCACCATCGTAGCCCCCGACTGCTTCGCTATCGCCAATAAACGTGGAATATTGAGGTAGGTTTCTGCGGAGCTATTCCCCGATAAACCGTAAGCTTCATCTGCCAATTGCACATGTTGAGCACTAATATCAGCATCCGCATAAACAGCAATAGTCTGCACGCCATAATCACGGCAGGCTCGAATAATACGAACGGCAATCTCACCACGATTGGCAATCAGCACTTTGTTTGGATTCTTATTTATATTGTTCACAGTGGTGTTCATAGCAAGTCTTCACTCCCTGATATTTCGTGGAATTGTCTGATGGGATTAAATCGAATTTTAGCGTTGACCGGGATCTGACCAGCAAGATCAAGATGATAATGTGCCACAGAAGCAATGACGGGATATCCTCCTGTCAATGGATGATCAGACAAAAACAACACTGGCTGACCACTGGCAGGAATTTGGATGGCTCCGGCACAGGTTCCTTCGCTAGGCAGTTCTTGGCACTTAATGCGTGATAGTGAGCACTCACCATTTAATCTTAAGCCAATCCGGTTGGATTGTGGCGTCACCTGCCAAATCTGGTTTCGTAATAAATCAATCGACTCTTGAGTAAACCAGTCAGTGCGAGGGCCAAGGAGTACATCCAATACCACAACCTCATTTTTATTCGGCATCACAAAAGCAGGCGTCTCAGAGAAAGACACCGCAGAGCAATGAGATGTTGTTCCCACGGCCAATTTATCTTCGGCTTTTAGTGGCTCAGGCCCGATATGAGATAGCGTATCAAATGAGCGACTGGATAATACGGAGGGGATCGTAAAACCACCCCGCACGGCCAAATAACAACGCGTTCCCGCATCAGGTCTTCCCAAGATAATTTCATCACCATCATTTAAATCAATGGGTTTGTAAGCACTTACATGAATGAGTTCACCCTGCGGAGTTTTGATCTCAATTGGACATAGCGCACCTGTAACAGCAACCATCATCTGCCCACAGGCGATAGCTTTAAAACCACCCTGCACGATTTCCAGACACGCTTGTTCGGAAGAATTCCCTACAATACGGTTTGCACTTCGCAAAGCACTTTTATCCATCGCTCCAGATTCTGATATTCCCAATCCTGATTTACCCAAACGTCCTAAATCTTGAAATAGGGTTTGCAATCCCATACTCCGGATTTCTAAATAGCGGGAAGTTTCAGATTGAGAAACCGGATTAGTGCGTGAGGTTTCTGGCAAACTTACCGTTACAGTGGCACGTCCAGCATCCCGAAAATTGACACGATAACCCGGCTGTAATAGAGCAGGATCAGGACGGGAAAGATCCCACATACGTTCGGTTGTGATGCCGATAATCTGCCAACCACCGGGACTCGCCTGAGGGTAAATACCACTGAATTCTCCCGCCAGTGCAACCGCACCAGCAGGAATACGGGTTCTTGGTGTTTGCCGACGGGGAATATTCCACTGTGCCGTATCCGACACCATATAAGCAAAACCAGGCGCGAATCCGCTAAAAGCCACTGTATATTCGTTTTCGGTATGCTGGCGGATAACGTCTTGAACCGTACACCCCAATATTTCAGCAACTTCCGCTAAATCGTCACCATTATAGTGCACCGGAATTTCAATCTGTTTTCCTTGAGAATAACTGCACTCATGCAAGTCACGGTGACCCATTTCTGCCACGAGTTGGTGAATTGAGATTTTCGTTGGACGAAAACGAATCATCAGGGTTCTCGCCGCAGGTATAATCTCTTCAATCCCCAATACAGGAGCAATACTCAGTGAATCAAACAACGCCAGTGTTTCTGGCAATCCACTGAGTTCAACAAGTATTGTATTGAAATTAACAGGTAAAAAACGCAAAGTGATCTCCTGAAATCATAAACCCGTATGGTTATGCGTGGATAAATGACTGAATGGTAATCCCTGCCTGTTGCAGAACTTTTTTTACCTGTTTTGCCATATCCAAAGCCCCCGGACTATCCCCATGTACACATATGGAATCCGCCTTGATAGGGGTGAATTTGCCATCAATGGAGTCCACCCCACCTTCAGTCACTAATTGCAACATGCGCTGCGCCACAAGATCCGCATCGTGCAACACCGCACCAGCTTCACGACGAGAAACTAGCTCCCCTGCTGCGGTATAAGCACGATCCGCAAAGGCTTCTGCAATAGTTTTCAAACCCTTTTCCTGTGCCAACCGGAGGATGTTTGATCCCGCCAATCCAACTAAAGCAAGGTTAGGATCAATCACCAAAATCCCTTCAATAACAGCAAGTGCCTGGCGCTCATCATTAGCTATCGTGTTATACAGCGCACCATGCGGTTTCACATAACGAACACTTGTTCCTGCAGCCAGAGCCAAACCTTGCAGAGCACCAATCTGATAAATCACATCTGCTGTCAATTCATGGCTGGCAATATCCATATTACGCCGACCAAAACCGACTAAATCGGGATAAGATACATGGGCTCCGATAGCAACTTGGTTTTCCTTTGCAGATTTAAGTGTCTGCAAAATACCTACCGGATCTCCGGCATGAAAACCACAAGCAACGTTTGCGCTGCTGACAATACCCAGCATTTCTGCATCATTACCCATCTTCCACTGACCAAAACTTTCACCAAGATCACTATTTAAATCAATTGCTTTTATCATGATTATTCTCTTAAGCTGCTTTCAGAAAAGCGAAAATTGAACTAATAGACATCGCTCCCATATACCATGTCAGTACACAGGTGATGAACCCTGACCATAGTAACCAGCGGGGATAATGGTATCCTCCCATGAGATCAGCCCGTTTCCAGCCAACATAAACAAAGATGGTCAAACCAAGGGGTAAAATCAGCCCATTAAAACCGCCTGCAAACACCAGCAAAGCGGCTGGAGGTGTTTCCATCAATAAATAAACTGCTAATGAGAGGGTAATAAAACAGAGAGTAACGATATTGAGCTGACGATCAGTCAATTGTTTTTTAAATACGCGGGCAAAAGAGATAGAGGTATAAGCCGCTCCAATAACACTGGTGATTGCCGCAGACCACAGAATCAAGCCAAAAATACGCAACCCAAATTCACCCGCTACGACCTGAAAGGCTTGTGAAGCAGGATTTGCCGTTTCACTGGCAATATCGAGTGTGACACCACTGGCAACCACTCCCAATATTGCCAAAAATAAAAAATAGCGCATCAGCCCTACTGCCAAAATACCTTTAGTTGCCGCACTGGATACAGCATCAATGTTCTCTACGCCTGTCATGCCTTTATCCAGCAGACGATGGGCTCCTGCATAGCATATGTAACCACCGACTGTTCCCCCCACAATTGTCGTAATAGTCGCAAAATTGATGTCATCAGGCAGAACCGTTTGCCGCAACGCCTCCCCCACTGGAGGATTGGAAACTATCGCAACAAACAGGGTCAGCCCTATCATAACTACGCCCAATACGACAATAATCCGATCAATGGCAACCCCAGCCTTACTCGAGGTAAAAATATAAATCGCCATCAAGGCACTTAATAATCCGCCCCATTTAGGTTCTAAACCAATCAGAGCATTAAACCCCAATCCAGCGCCGGCAATATTACCGACGTTGAAAACCAATCCTCCAAACATCACTAGTGCAGCCAATAAATAACCGCTTCCGGGGATCGCTGCATTGGCGATATCGGCCGACTGCATCTTAGTTAAGGTAACAATTCGCCAAATATTTTGCTGTACCACAAAGTCAATCAGGATCGAGGCCAAAATACCAAAAGCAAAAGCGGCGCCCATCGTTGCAGTAAATGTTGCTGTTTGCGTAATGAAACCCGGCCCAATCGCCGATGTTGCCATCAAAAAAACCGCGGCCATTAAAGACGACCGCCGATTTACCGCAAAGTTAACCGTTTCATGTTTTACTGTTTCCTGTATTGCCATAGGCCATGTTTCCCTGTCATTGTTATCGTATTTATTATTTCCTAAGCAATATTCGTACCATTGTGGAACTAAATAACTATGTTGTTAACTAATTCACATATAATTGTTGAACAATAAATAGATCATGTTGAGAAAATGAGCAAATAGAATCGTTTTATGGGTTATAAAAGTTCAATACAGATCACTTTTCAGCATCTATCATCAAGGAAAACACTAAGATGCATCATTTCAGTGCAATACGTTTCCCTATAATGATCCAATGTCGGTAACTTGCTGGTTATCAGGGAATGTGTGAAGATTAACTTTTGATCATCGAAGGCGCTTTTTCTCAGCTATAAACCCAATGGATGACTATGAAAAAAGAGAGTTCTCCCCAAATTTTGAGTAAAAAAATTGCTGAAACAATACGGAATAAATTGGTTATTGGGGAGTTGTTACCCGGGCAACGCTTATCAGAAGCCGCGCTCAGTGAACAGCTTGAGATCTCACGCAATACGTTACGTGAAGTATTCCGCGTTCTAACTCAAGAAGGATTGCTGAAATATCAGCCCAATCGCGGTGTATTTGTAGCGATTCCCGATATTGCATCCATTATTGATATCTATCGGGTTCGACGGCTGATTGAATGTCAAGCTCTCACTCAGGCATATTCCATGCACCCCAGCGTTGCCAAAATGAAAGAGGCTGTGACCAGTGCTCAACTGTATCGAAATAACCAAGATTGGGTTGGCGTCGGCACCGCAAATATGCGTTTTCATACCGCAATTGTGGAATTAACTGACAGTGAAAGATTGATTGCTTTCTACCGCAATATCTCAGCAGAACTTCGTTTGGCTTTTGGGCTTTTGAATGATCCTGAGCTACTGTATGCCCCTTATATTGATAAAAATGCATATATACTGGAGCTTTTAGATTCTGGTCAGACAGAATTAGCAGCTAAAAAGATGAAAGATTATCTAGAGTTATCAGAAAGAACAGTATTGGCGGCTTATACTCGTAAAAATAACGAATAAAATTTCTCAAACGCAAAAAAGCCACCTCTGTTGGGTGGCTTCTCTAGCTAAATTGATTTCTGGCAGTTGATCAAGGACTTTCCTGCCGTTCCCCCTTCGAGCTGTCGCACTTTGCGCAATGTTCAAAATCATATTCAACAATTTTGTCCTACACTCGGCACCGCAGACAACCTTCACGTCAGGTGGATTTTCTCATGTTTAAATTTTTCACAAACGCAAAAAAGCCACCCGACGGGGTGGCTTCTCTGGCTAATTGA
>NZ_JAQRFO010000022.1:0-75782 GCF_028598775.1 Xenorhabdus aichiensis | reverse complement strand
ACAGTTTTTAGGAATGCTCAAGCTTCCACCTGTCGTGGTAATCCAGCATCCCTCTATCAGCTTTAGTAACTTGGTAGGATGGCAGATTACGTGGCCGTCAGTGAAAATAGCGGCATGGTAATGTTGATGAGGGCTCTTGTTCTGCTCTCTTACCCAAACCAAGTGAAGAACGCCAGCTTGAGAATATTGGTTAATTTTCTTTCTTAACAGTTTAGTAAAATTAGAAATGACACTATTATTTTCATTATATTCTTTTACCCTTAGATCAAACCTTGCCATCATCACACGTGACGTATGACTAAAGGATTCACATACGACTCCCATAAAACTATCCATTATTTTCTTTACTGGATAGACACTCATATCTCCCCATTCATATACAGGCACGACATGATTCTGATACTTATAAAACCCCACTTTATTTCTGCATGAAAAAAAACTACTAGCCATGCTCACATAATCATTAAAGCTCATAATAATATAAATATCCTGAAGTCTATGTATTCCTGAATCCTTTGTTCACCAGCAGTTAGAAGACTTTTCGGTGATGCAAAATGGAGAAAAGCGATTCATCTCTGTGCATAGCTAAAGTAATAAGCATTAACAGGTAGTAATCTACCTGTCGGTGCACCTAATTTTAAATTAGGTGCGAGAGACTTTTAAAAATTCAGGCTTCCATCCCACCTCAATTCTACCGATGAATTCAGGGCCAGGGATGTCACCGTTTCGAATCCAACGATTTAAAGTCGAACGACTGATTCTGAAAAAATTGCATAAGTCATTCTTCGAAAGATATCCATTTATAGGAATAGGCTTAAATTCTTCGTTTAAAGGGGAGGTTGTATTCATCTCATTAACCTTAGCTCTGATAGCACCAAAGCAAAAGATCAGACAGCAGCCATGCACAGCTACTATTACCGAGGTGTTTACGTTTTGGAAACATGCCCGTTCTCTCAAGCTTCCATGCTTGAGAACGAGAAATAGAGGTGATCTGTTGACGCTCCTTTTCACGTACCAGCCTATCAATCTGGATACCGTAGAGCGCCAGAATCTCTTTTTTTGAAATGTTGTTGTCAGTATTAGCCATACCCAGCTCCGAATAATCATTCAATGCTGGGCATTTTGAATCACTTTAATTTATGCAGAAACGAACTCAGGGGCTGGGTTCCACATATTTGCTGAAGATTTAATCAATCGAAGGCCGTTTTTGACGAGTTTACGTATTTGCCTAGTTAAGTAGTCTAAATACGGCTTATCGACAGAACGCTCGCAAGAGCCAAGACTTCTTGCGTGACCGTATATCTCTGGTGACTTTTCAAATTGAATTGCAAATTCATCATGAATTGAATAGGCGGCCGCTAATGCTGATAGTTTTCTTTCAGTAGGCTAGATACGTAGAGCTTTTCTGATCAAGTAGCAAATGAGGTTTAATCGGAATTTGGCACGATTTTTTGAGACAAGCCCGCCTCGACTTCCAGCTTCAGCGAAAAATTGAAAATAGGCATTCTTGTTCTTGTGTGGATTGTGAACATTGCTCTCATCAGAGGTACGACCTAAGTAGTCATGGCCTAAATAATCTTTAGCAGGATAGCCATAGATGTAATCAGTATTTCGGCTATAGGAGATCGGGACAGTCATAATCATCCGGTTACAATACATTAGGTTTTCTCGGTTATTCAATTAAAACAACAGAAGGGGGTTTGGCTAGATTCATAAGCAGTCGTGCCTGAAGGGATTCATTACGAGGCCAAAGATGCTACCTGACCCATTACCTGACCTAAACTGCTTAAAAACAAAAAGGGGTTAGATGATTTATCATCTAACTCCTTGATAATTCTGGTGGCCCCTGCTGGACTTGAACCAGCGACCAAGCGATTATGAGGCGGGAATTAACGTTCTACTTATTTATACTTATTCTTAATTTTCAATTAATTATGAACAATAAAACAACTGTATAAATAACCAGAAATAACCTAAAATACTTGTCTACGGCATCCTATAGGTATCCTAGAACCTGAAAACGATTCACAGGATACCTTAATCGCTTGGTAACGATAGAAAAGTAGATTTTCACTTTTTTAATATAGGGAGGGAGATGTGGAAACGTTCAAATTTACGAAAGCTAAATTAGAGAGCTTACCATCCGCAGAACGTGGGCAAATCGAATATGGGGACACACTGGTAAACGGGTTACGTATTCGTATCGGTACTAGCGGCGTTAAAAGTTTCTGTATCTCCAGAAAGAAAAATGGAAAGTTTATCCGAGCCACATTAGGGCGGTTTCCTGATCTCACCATTGATAATGCAAGAGCAAAAGCACTAGAGGTTCTTGGTGAGGTTGCGACTACAGGCCAGAATCCCAATGTCGTTAAGCGTACCAATGAAAAAGCTACAGTGACATTATCAGATGCTATAGAAACTTATATTTCGAACCGAGGACATAGATTAAAACTATCTACAGCTAACCAATACCGTTCTATACTGACAAACTTTTCCGGTGACTGGATGCAACAGCCGCTCGTATCAATAAATAGAGAGCGTGTCGAACTTAGGCACAAGGCTATCACTGATGGCACGGTTTGGTTTGGTGCTGACAAAGCAACTCGCGCATGATCATTATCGGGATGAGAAAGAAAGAGTTTTGTTACCTGATCCGCCTACTGCAGTTTTGAGTACAAAACGTAAATGGCATGGCACAGTCAGAAAAATAGAACGTATTCGCACACATGAACTTGAGCGCTGGTTAGGAGCTATAGTGGATGTGCGGGTAAAAGCAGAAAATGAAAGGGATGATATCGCAGCCGCTGTATGTGATGCGGTTGAAATGGCTATGTTTACTGGATTACGTCAAGCAGAGATTTTTAACCTCACTTGGGAACGTGTAAACATGGGAGGTCGTTATTTCTGGATAGAAACAACCAAAAATGGCGATCCGCTTGAGCTTCCTATTACTGACACTTTAAGGAATTTATTTCGCCGCCGTTTAACGATGAAGCAAGGGGAACAAAAACTTGTTTTCCCCGGTCGGAAAGGTGTTATCAAAGAATGTCGGCATATTATCGCTCGCATCAGTGCAGCTACCGTTCCTGAGCCAAATTTGGATATGCTCAAGACGATACCATTCAAATGGCATGATGCCCGCCGCACATTTGGTACAATCGCTGAACTAAATGGAGTTGGTAGCTATATTTTGAAACGGTTATTGAATCACAGGACATTTCGCAGTGCTGATGTAACTCAAGGCTATCTGCATTTTGGCGCTGATGAATTGCAAGAACCGGCTAAAAAAATTGAACAGGCCATACTGGAACATGCTGGCCTTATAGAGAATACAAGAACATTAGACCAAAGGATTATTTCAATGCTGGTGGGTATGAGTGATGAAGATAAGCAGAAAATTCTTTTTCAGTTATCAGAACAAGAAGCTTGAAACTTATTAATTCAGCATAACCGAACAATGTTATTTTGATATTCGTTCGGTTTTCAGCCAAATATAGAATGATTCTTATTCTTTCCTGTACGTTGCATTATACAAGATGAACGACTATTTCAGTTTGCTATTTATAAGTAATCTATCACTACTGATAATCAATAATACATAGTGATAAAAATGAAAACACATCCTACCTCAACAATTTTAGATAAATTCACCAGAGCAGAGGCTGCTGCTTATCTTGGTGTCACTTCACAAACTCTCGCTAATTGGGCACATACCGGAAAAGAAAAAATTCCTTATCATAAGATAGGCCGTAAGGTTATTTATTTTAAATCAGATCTTGATGGTTATTTAATTTCAACTCGCCGTGTTCAGACAGCTTAATAAGCAAGAAAAAATAAAAGGGTAACATTGAAAATGTTACCCTTGAAATAATTATCTTTTTATTTTTATAGAATAAAGAAACTTGTGAACCGAATTAATAAAATATATTCAATTCAACCTTTAGGCGTAATTCCTAATCGTTCCAGTTCGTTACGCCCTAAAGTTTTAAGCCAGTTAGCTAGGCTCATTCCTGATTTTAAAGCAGCATCCTCAAACTGTTCTTTCAGTTCTGGAGTTATACGCATTCTAAATTGTGGGGATTGCCCATCACCTTTTGGACTTTTGTCTCGTTTTATCGTTGACAAGTGACCACCTATTGCATTAACCTCATCTGTATTAGGTGGTCACCTTAACATGATGAAGCCTATAAAATCAACGCCCCCGAACAGTGCTACCAACACTGAGCGAGGGCTAACCACCAACGATAACGACAATATCGAGGTAGCTATGTATCAATATACCTTTCTCATCGGAAAGGGCAAAGCCCGTTTGCCTAAAATCCTCTCTATGCGCTTTACCTCCATTCAGGGGGTACACTATGAACAATAAACCTATCTCATTAAAACAGGCGCTATATCGTGCAGGTCTGGGAATTTCACTTTTCGCGTACATTACCCAAAAAGCCAAAGATGAATGCGAAACCAATTTAAATAACCTGATTGCACTGGCGCATGGCATTCATCAGGAAGTTCACCGCGACCTGTTGAAACACGTCCCGCAGAACCCAGTGAATAAATTAGTCAATTGTATTGTACGCAGGGAAATAGATCCATTAGGTCAGTCCTCGTTTCGCGCGGGCTTATGCACTTCTTTATATGAAATCATTCTTGAACAGGCCAGCCAACATTGTTCGGAAGAGTTACATGATTTGTTGTCGCTGGCCTGTGATATCAATCAGGAAGTTTACCACGCGCTTTATGCGGTGGTTAATGGTGAGGAAGAATGATCATGAGTCAAGGAAATCATAACCCTAAAAGCCGCCCGATTGACTTAATCCGCGCTGTGAAGCAATCCGCCGCCAATTATTGGCAAAACCTGTTGCCCGCTTGTGGCGTTGATGTTCCCGCCAAGGGAAAGCATGGTGCTTGCCCGATATGCGGCGGAACTGACCGTTTTCACTTTATCGATGATAACCATAACGGCGACTGGCATTGTCGCCAGTGCGATGAGCCAAATCACGGTGACGGTTTGGATTTGGTGGCAAGAACCAAAGGGATCACCGTCTTTGCAGCGGCTAAGCTGGTGGCGGATATGCTGGCAATGCCTTTGCCGGAACCCAAGATCGCCAAAGAACAATCTAGAGCAGCAAAACCTATTGCTGAACGCATCATGGCACTGGTTGCCACCGCTGTTAAGGGCGAATCTCAATATCTGCTGAAAAAGGGGCTGCAATGCCCCAATCAGCGGTTATTAAAAGATGGTTCGTTGCTGCTGGTGACTCAAACGCTGGACGGCACAATCACGGGCGGACAAACCATTAAGCCGAACGGTGAAAAGCGCCTTGTTGCAGGTACGCAGAAGAAAGGCAGTTTTATCGCCATATCCAAAATTACCGGAACGCCGGACATTTTCATTATCACCGAAGGTTACGCCACCGCTTTAACGGTCAGGCAGTTACATAAAGGCGTTGTGCTGGCGGCCATCGATGAAAGCAATTTATCGACAGTAGCCGGACTGGTGAGAGAACAGTGGCCAGACGCGAAAATTATCCTTGCTGCTGATAATGACTGGAACGAGCCGGAAGAACGGGACAAAAACGGCAGGCCAAAAAAGAACGTTGGCAAAATCGCAGCGGAGAAGACCGCTATAGCGATTAATGGCTGGGTAACGCTACCGCCTACGGCATTAAAAGCCGATTGGGATGATTATCGCCAGCATTACGGTATCGAGGCAACAAAGCAGGCATTTAATAGCGGGTTATACCAGTTCGAAGGAAAAGCACCTGTGCAAGTAGTCGAAGAAGTGGCAGTGATCCACGCAGAGAAACCCAAAAAGGCCAATAATAATCTGGCACAAATGGCAGCCAGTCAGCGCGGGGCGCTAGTGGTCGAACGCTATGGCAAGGTAGCGGTCAATCCTGAAAGCGAAATGGTTTATCACTATAACGGCACAACATGGGAAACCGTATCGGATAATGAGCTGCGCCGTACAATGGTGGCAATCTTCGACCAACACGACACCCCTTACAGCCCAAACGGGATCAATAACGCTATCTATGCCATGAAATTACAAGTGCCTGTGATCGGCGAACAACGGCAGGATTTAATCGGGTTTCGTAATGGTGTGTATGAATTATCGACACAACAATTTACCCCGCATCAGCCGGAACATTGGTTAATGAATCATAACGGCATTGCATTCACCCCGCCTGCTGTCGGTGAAAATTTGCCAGATCATGCCCCAGATTTTTATCGCTGGTTATCCCATGCGGCGGGGAGTAATGAAAACAAGATGGCACGTATCAAAGCCGCCCTGTTTATGATTCTGGCAAACCGCTATGACTGGCAGTTATTTATTGAAGTCACAGGAGAAGGTGGCAGCGGTAAAAGTATCTTTACCTATATTGCTACCTTACTGGCAGGGGAACACAATACCGCCAGTGGTAATATGAGAGCACTGGATGAAGCCAGAGGCCGTTATCAGTTTGTCGGGAAAAGCCTGATCACGTTGCCCGATCAGGTTAAATATGTCGGTGAAGGGGCAGGCATTAAGGCCATTACAGGCGGCGACTTGATTGAAGTTGATGGAAAATATGAGAAGCAATTCTCAACTGTGATTAAAGCTGTCGTATTGGCAACCAATAACGAGCCAATGAGTTTTACAGAACGTAACGGCGGTATTGCACGTCGGCGGGTGATATTTCCGTTTAATATTCCGGTGAAAGAATCAGAGAAAGACCCGTTATTATCCGAAAAAATCAGTCGGGAACTGCCTGTGATTATTCGTCACTTATTAAACGAATTTGCCGACCAGAATAAGGCGAAAAAACTGCTACAAGCGCAACGCGATTCTAACGAAGCATTAACAGTGAAAAGTAATTCTGATCCGTTGTATCGCTTTTGCGGTTATCTGGTGTCTGTCAATGATGCAACTGGAATGAAGATGGGCAATAAGAACATCATCCCACGGGCACCGAGAATGTATTTATATCATGCTTATCTTTCTTTTATGGAAGCACACGGCTTTGAGCGACCGCTCACACTGACCAAGTTCGGCGAATCACTTCCCAAAATTATGCTGGAGTATCGTAAGGAGTATCGGAAAGTGCGAACCAATAAAGGTTACTCTTATAACGTTGAATTATCCGAAGAAGCGGAAGAATGGCTACCCTCTGTACCTGAGTTACGAAACAGTTAAGCCTGCTGTATAAAACTTTTAGGTTTAGGTCTGCATTCCATGCACTATTTTAAATATCTATCTGTATTTAAAGGAAAATAATAGGTGTATAGTTATTTTTTAGCTATACACTAGTATACATTCTCTTCATTAATGTAAAAAATAGGTGAACAGGTGATACAGTGAATGAATATCATATTAATTGCGGAAAACCCAGATGTAGCAAGGCGTTCAGTGAATTATGCAGAGGGTGCACAGCGAAGGAGGCGAAAAAGATTTTTAGGGGGGTATCTCTGGCAGGCAAATAAAAGCTGGATGAGTCTGGGATAATAAATTTAGTGCATAATTTTTTTATTATGGTAGGACTGAAATTAAAATTAAGTAATTGTCTGATTTTTCTTAAGAATAGAGATTCATCACAAATTTAAAGGTGGATCTTTTCCATGCTGGAATGGGTAAGCATTGTTGTTATATCCTGCTTAATTGATGCTACATCGGAAATCTTGACACAAGTCAATCAATTATTAATTTGATATTGAGTGCTACGGAGAATTGAGGAATGACACATAAAAAATATAATCCCACTTGGGATGGTTATATGGGCGATTTTTTAAGGGGTAATGTAGGGATTAATCAGCTAAAACCCCAGCATGAATTTTTTGATGCCATTGGGTTAGAAAAAGTATTGAGTGATAATACCCAATATCACTTTGTTCTCACATTAGCGCAAGCCAAAAGCATTATTGAGGATATCAGTCCCTCCCATCCACAAACCCCAAGTCATGGAGAAGCATTTGCAAGAGGTACGGAAGCAGAAAATCTAAGTTACGGAGACGAATTTGCAAGAGGCACGGAAGTAGATAACAAGAAAAAAAATCCTATGGCGTATGTATTTTCTGTCACAGATCCTATTTCCACCTATGCGGGAAATATTTATGATTCACATGGGTTTTCTGATGTTTGCCGGGAATTTAAGAGGTTAAGTATTACTGCAAAAACCTATGTGGGAGAAAATGGGAAAAAATATATTCATCTGTCAGGTCATGCTGGTCTTAGGCGTCTTGTCAGGGGAACCCGATACGGTGCTAGCCACCCTCAAATGTTAACCATGGGGATAGGACAGCAGGGTCTTAATGCTAGTATTATCAAAGGTGTTAGATTCTGTATTGTCTTTTCGATTGGCTATAGATTGATAGAAAGTATTTTTAAGGATGAATATACTTTAGCCGATTTTATCGGCAACATAACAATGGATATGGCTAAAACTGCTATTATTGCTGCTTCCTCTTGGATTGTAGGATCACTTTTAACTGCCACTGCTTTGGTAGGTGGAAGTATTATTGTTGTTGCGGGAATAGTTTTAGCTGTTGGAATTCTAGTGGCTATCGGTTTAGATCTTGTTGATAAGCAATATGGAATAAGCGAAAAATTAATAGCACTTTTGAAAGAAGAAATGAAGAGAAAGCCAAGAACACCGGAAGCAGACTTACAATATTTTTTTAATACGATGGGAAGAATTAGGTGAATAGCAAATATTTAAAAGCCTTGGGTGGAGTAATATTGTTATTATTCCTTACATTTCTGATGTACTTCATTATTAAATCTGCTGTTTCATTAGTATTAATGAAAGATGAAATAACATTCTCCAGCGCAGTTATTATAAGTATTCTATCTTTCCCTATAATATTTTACTCTTTATCAGGTTCTATTTTTTTCTTTATATTTGATAGATTACCTAAATACAACAAGATACTTGTTAAGTACCTGAGTAGATTGATGATTGCATCATTTGTCATTAGCTTACCTATCTCTTTTTATGTTGATTATAAGTTAAAAAATGATGGTTATTTGACATGTGATAAAATATCGTGGATGTCACCAACAACCTACGTAAAAAATTTATTACTTTGTAAATGAAAAGTTTTGTAAATATTTTGTCTTCATGTTTCCCCTTGTTTAGCCTCTAAATCACAGAGGCTTTTTTATTATTTTTCACGGTGTTAAATAGTGTTTTAAAGAAAATAACTATTCCAAAAACACCATGAAAAAACTACTCGAATTACGCCAGCAAAAAGCCGATTTAACCCAGCAAATGCGTTCCCTTCTCACCAAAGCTGGAGATGAAAAACGCTCACTAACCAATGATGAAGCCAAACAGTTTGACGAACTGCGCAGCCAGTCCGATTCCCTGAATGCGGAAATTGCCCGTTATGAAGCATTGTCTGATGAAGAACGCAGTCAGGCAGGTAAAACCCAGCCGACCAGCAAGAACCTCAGTAATGACGAATTGCGTCACTATATTCTGACCGGAGAAACCCGCACTTTGTCTACGGGCGTTCCGTCAGAGGGCGGCTATACCGTTATCCCTGAACTGAATAAGCAGATCATGCAGCAATTGGCTGATGAATCTGCCATGCGCAAAATCTGTACGATTAAAACCACACGCAGCAACGAATATAAGCAATTAGTTTCGGTCGGTGGTGCGGCGGTGACACACGGCGAAGAAGGCAAGGCACGTGGCGAGACAACCACACCGAAGATGGAAGAAGTGAGCATCAAGCTGTTCCCCATTTACGCTTACCCCAGAACCACCCAAGAGATTATCGATTTTAGCGATGTAGATGTTCTGGGCTGGCTGACCTCAGAGATTGCCGATACGTTCGTGGATACCGAAGAAACGGATCTCGTGAGTGGTGACGGTAGCAAAAAAGCGAAAGGCTTCCTGTCTTATCCTCGCGACATCCAAGGCGACAAGGTACGTGATTTTGGAACGCTGCAAAAACTGGAAGCTACCACGCTTGAGGCTGATAGCCTGATTGATCTTAAGTTCCTGCTTAAGAATAAATACCGCAAGAATGCGGTGTGGGTGATGAACTCCACGACTGCCGCCAATGTGCAAAAACTTAAAAATGGTAATGGCGATTATATCTGGCGCGAACGTCTGCAAGCGGGTGATCCTGATATGTTATTGGGTTTGCCTGTCCATTATCTCGAATTTATGCCCGATAAGATCATTAGTCTGGGTGACTTCAAACGTGGTTATTTCATTGTTGACCATGAAACAGGTATTCGTACCCGTCCCGACAATATCACCGAGCCGGGATTTTATAAGGTACACACCGATAAATATCTGGGCGGCGGTCTGGTGGATTCCAACGCAATCAAGGTGCTGGAAGTGAAAGCAGCCAGTAAATAAGCGAGAGGGGCACAGCACCCCTTTTCCGTCTTGGAGTCTATAGAATGAATGATATTGAATTAAGAACGGCATCACTTTCTGCCAGCGATAAGAAGCTGACAGGTTATGTGATTAAATGGAACAGTCGATCACAATTGCTGTGGGATGAATTTGTCGAACAGTTTGCCCCGAATGCGTTTCGTGCCAGTTTAACGGCAAGTGCCGATGTCAGGGCACTGTATGAACATGATCACATGAACCTGTTAGGCCGCACTGCGTCCGGTACGTTGCAACTTAGCGAAGATGCTACCGGATTACGCTTCGAGTTAACCCCGCCTGATACGCAGTTAGGGCGCGATGTGCTGATACTGGTTGAACGCGGTGATATCGCTGGGATGAGTTTCGGATTCAGGGCACTGAAAGACCAATGGGATACGGGGCAAGCGCCTTATGTTAGAACTGTCTTAGAAGCTGAATTGCGGGAAATCACTGTCACCAGCTTACCCGCCTACCCTGAAAGCGGGGTGGAGATTGCCAGACGTTCCCTGAATGCGGTTAAGCCTCGTGATGCTGATTTACGTCATTACTGGCTGCAACTGTCCGAGGTGTAACTATGTGGCCTTTTAAGCGAAAAGACACTGAAATCCGCAGCCTGAGCATTGATGAGTTTCTTTCTCTGGCGGGCGTGTCTAACACCAAATCGGGCGAGCATGTTTCACCGTCTACGGCGGAAGGCTTACCCGCCGTAATGAATGCGGTCACTGTCATTAGTGAAGCGGTGGCCACCATGCCTTGTTACCTGTATCGGGTTCAGCACCAGAACGGCAAAGAATCCCGCGAATGGCTCAGTGATCATCCTGTCGATTATTTGCTGAATGAGTGTCCGAATGGCTGCCAGACCCCGTTTCAGTTTAAGCGAACCCTGATGCGTCATTGCTTACTGAACGGCAATGCTTATGCGGTAATTGTCTGGGGGCGGGAGGGTCAGCCACAATCGTTGCACCCTTACCCACCGTCAACGGTTGTACCGCAACGGTTATCGGATCACCGGTTCTCATATACCATCACAGAGCCTTATAGCGGTAAGGTTAAAACCTACTTACAGGAAGAAGTTCTACATTTACGCTATGCCACAGAAGACGGCTTTCTTGGGTGTTCGCCAGTTACTATTTGCCGTGAAACTTTAGGTCTGGGACTGGCACAACAACGCCACGGCGCTAGTATCATGAAAGACGGCATGATGGCGGCAGGGGTAATTAAGTCTGCTGACTGGCTGGATGGCACCAAGGGCGCTAAGGCACTGGAAGCGCTCGAACGTTATAAAGGCGCACGTAATGCAGGGAAAACCCCCATCCTTGAAGGCGGGATGGAATACCAGCAATTAGGCATGAGTAACCAAGATGCGGAGTGGCTGGCTTCCCGTCGCTTCACGATTGATGATATCGCCCGTATGTTCAACGTCAGCCCGATCTTTCTGCAAGAGTATTCGAACAGTACCTACAGTAACTTTAGTGAAGCGTCCCGCGCCTTTCTGACCATTACCATGCGTCCGTGGCTCGCCAACTTTGAACAGCAAATCAAATCGGCCTTGCTGATGGCATCCCCGAAACGGGGGATTCGTTATCAGGTGGAGTTTGATATCGCCGACCTGCTTCGTGTCAATCCGAAAGAACGCTTCCAAAGCTACGAGACGGCGATTAAATCGGGGGTGATGTGCCCGAATGAAGCCCGTGAACGTGAGGGATTATCCCCCCGTGATGGTGGTGATGAATTTAGTCAGGCATGGAAGCAAACGGTAGAAATCAAGAAACAACCGGAGGGCGAGGAATGAGGGCAGGCAGATTGAGGCATCGGGTGATTATCCAGAAATCCGAGCCGTCACGCGCTCCGTCAGGGCAGGTTATTGACAAGTGGGTGGATGTCACCACCATCTGGGCGGAAGTGAGGGCGATTAGCGGGCGTGAGCGTTTGGCATCCGGTACCGTGTTCTCTGAGGCCACTGTGCGTATCTGGATGCGTTACCGTGATGACGTGACCACCGCCAATATCATTCTCTATAACGAGGCTAACACCAGAGGAACTGCTTTTGACATTGTGGCGGTTATCCCTGATGCGAAATACACCCGCTTAGAGTTGCTTTGTAAAGGCGGTGTTTTCTAATGACTGAAATCCCTTTAAATGAAATCAAACAGCATTGCCGGCTGGATGAAAGCGACACGCTTGATGATGCCTTGTTAATGGGCTATGCCGAAGCCACGCTGGAAGTCTGCCAGCAACATATTGGCAAGCGGTTTGATAACGGATTGACCTTTACCCCTGCTATTAAGGTGGGCTGTCTGCTTTATATCGGTTTGCTGTATGAAAATCGGGAGATGGTGACAGAAACAGAACTTAAAGAAGTCCCTTTTACCATCAAGTCATTGTGGTCTGTCTATCGTGATGTGGGAGTGTATTAGATGCCGTGGCAACCTTTAAAGCGCTGTAGTTATCCGAGTTGCCGTGAACGGGTGAAGTCAGGCCGCTGTGAACAACACCAACGGGAAGCCCGACGGCAGCAGGACAAACAACGGGAAACCCGAACCCAACGAGGCTACAGTAACCGATGGGGACGCTACCGGCTACAATACCTGAAAGCGAATCCGTTATGTGTCCACTGCCTACAGCAAGATATCTATGCCTCTGCAACGATTGTGGATCACATTATCCCGATACAGGGTGAAGCTGATGTGTTGTTCTGGCCTGAATCTAATCATCAATCGTTATGCCCGCCCTGCCATAACCGCAAGACCGTACAGACAGATCCTATCACCAAAGCGAAGCGTAAACAGGGTATCTATCAGGAACGGGAAACCGAAGCGGCAAAGCGTCGCGGTTGGTTAGTCGCAGAATAATAACAAATGAAATAGTGGGTGGGGGTATCAAAAATGACCAACGCGCTTCCCAGCGGAACCGACCCCCTCCTCCAATTTTTACGCACGGCACTTTTTTTGAAAATAAACTCACAAGGAAGACAGAAAATTATGGCAAGGGCACCCAAACCCCCGACGTATCTTAATGACATTGCCGCCAGTCAGTGGAAATCCAAGGCAAAAATCTTAGGCGAACGGGAAGATCTGACCGCCGCTGACTGGAACAACTTAGAACTGTACTGCGTCAACTATGCCATTTACCGAAAAGCGGTGGCAGACCTTGATATTCGGGGCTTTAGCATCGTAAACAGTCAGGGCAGCGAAAGCCGCAATCCGTCACTGAGTGCCAAATCCGATGCAGAAAAAATCATGATAAAAATGTCGTCATTGCTCGGCTTTGATCCTGTGTCACGGCGTAAAAATCCGGTAGAAACTGAGGAAGAGGACGAGTTAGACCGCCTATGAATGCATGGGAGCAATACGCTTTTGATATCCAAAACGGCACAATTCCGGCTTGTAAGCGCCTGAAACAAGCAGTGAAACGCTATCATAACGACCTGAATAACCCGATTTATACGTTTGATTCTGAGGTTGTTGGGCGTTTTATTGCCTTCTCCCGTCTCTGTCCACACGTCAAAGGGCACTTGCGGGGTAAGCCCATTGTCTTGGAGCCGTGGCAGCAATTTGCCTTTGCCAACCTGTTCGGTTTCAAAGTCAAAGCGACCGGACGCAGAAAGTACCGTAGCGCTTATATTCAGGTGCCGCGCAAAAATGCAAAATCCACTGTGGCCGCCATACTGGCGAACTGGTTTCTGGTGATGGAGAACGGGCAGCAGGATATTTACACCGCCGCCGTGAGCCGCGATCAGGCGCGTATCGTGTTTGATGATGCCCGCCAGATGAGTTTGTTATCAAAGCCGCTGAAAAAGCGGGTATCCATCCAGCAACATAAACTGACCTATTCGAAAACCAATAGCCTGTTAAAGCCACTGGCAGCCAAAGCTTCCACGATTGAGGGCACAAACCCCAGTCTGGCCATTGTCGATGAGTACCATTTGCACCCTGATAACGCGGTGTATTCTGCCCTTGAATTAGGCATGGGCGCACGTCCCGAAGGTGTCCTGTTTACCATTACCACGGCGGGCAGTAACGTGATATCCGCCTGTAAACAGCACTATGATTATTGCTGTCAGATACTGGATGGCGAAGAACACAACGCATCGCTGTTTGTCCTGATTTACGAGCTGGACGACGAGAACGAGATTGATGATGAAGCGCTTTGGATCAAGGCCAACCCCAATCTGAATGTCTCGGTAGACAGTGACGCTTTGCATGACACGATACAGAAAGCCCGTGGCATTCCCTCACAATGGACGGAGATGTTAACCAAACGCTTTAATATCTGGTGTCAGGGCGAAACGCCGTGGATGGGTGAAGGTGCTTGGAAATACTGCCAGTTAGATTACGATGAACAAGACCTGAAAGGCTTGGAGTGTTACGCCGGATTAGATTTGTCCTCAACAGGCGATATTACCAGCATTTGTTACACCTTCCCCGTGGATAACGAACTGTTATTACTGACCCGCCATTATTTGCCCGAAGCCCAGTTACAGAACCCAGCCAACAAGAATCGGGCTGTCTATCGTCAATGGGCGCAAATGGGCTGGATACGTACCACAGCAGGCGATTGCATTGATTATGACCGTATCCGTGATGATATTCTGAAAGACAGCCAGCACTTTGATATCAAGCTAATTGGCTTTGACACATGGAATGCCACGCACCTACGCACCCAATTACAGGGCGCAGGCTTAGATGTTGAGCCGTTCCCGCAAACCTATATGCGTTTTAGTCCGGTAGCGAAATCGGCTGAGGTGTTCGTTAACCGCAAAATCATTCGTCACAACGGCGATCCGGTGCTTGCATGGGCGATGTCTAGTGTCGTGATGGAAACAGACGCCACCGCCAATATCAAGCCGAATAAAAAGAAATCCGCCAACAAGATAGATCCCGCAATTGCATTTCTGATGAGTTTTGGCACATGGCAAGCAGAGCATGAAGACTTTGCGTTTAGCTTAAATGAGGAACAGCAGCAGCGATTGAATAGCTTTGATGGAATTTAGATAACTGATTGATTTTTTAATACCTGTGCGGTATAGAAATTAATGAAATCAAATGTTCAAAAGGTGAGATATTGCACTCGTTTTTGGGATTAGTCTCTAGTTTATTTGACAGTATTCTGTATAAAAGTGCGACTAAATCGGACAATAAGATACTTTATAACTGTATCTTTATTGTCTGCAAGGCGATTCTTGGTTATTAATAATTCAATATTTAACGAGATGCATTATGACGAGTCAAGCAACAGAAGAGTTGAAAGAAATTTACCAAAAAATTAGTAAGAAAATGGTTAAATTAATACCTTATCTGACGGTTTTGTCCGGCATAATGGTATGGAGTTACTTAAATAATATTGGTAGACTAGATTTACTAATAGACTCTTTTTCAATTAATATAGGATTGATATCTTTATTAATATCTGCGGTAATTTTCTCTATTTCTATAGTTATAATCCTCATTCTACCTAGCTCCATACTTATTTCTCACTACTCCATATTTCCTAATATAATTAAAAACCCAATATCTATACCTTGGCTAGGTTGGGGGTGTTCAACTTTATTCTTAACATTAGCATTCCTTCCTCACGTTCCTTTTATTAAAAAAATAATCTCACCTCCTTCTGTATTACTAACCATCACTATAATAGCAATATTATCTTTTGTTATTTTTATATCAATTTCATTATTTAAGGGGGATTTTAAAAATAATAGTATTTTTGATAAGTTTAGAAAGGTAGGTCAAGTACTAGTAGCTACATTCACAATAGTATTCGCTACATTATCAATATCGCTCCCTGTTAGTTTGCTGTTAAAGAATAGTACAGGAGAGAAAACAATATCATTGCTAATAGCATTGGTTTTCATGATTGCATTTGCACTATCATCATTTCTTCCAGCAATGGTATATTTTAATGATATAAAAAACACTTCATCAAGTAGTGAAAACAAAAGTATAATTCTATTAGCAAAAAAATTATCAATCGCTGTTATTTTAACCATAATAACCACATCCATTCTATTTCCTAATATAACCTCTACACTAGTGAATAGTTCTCTTTATTCTATTGGTATCATGGATAATAAAAGCCATCATTTTCTAATTAATGGCAATAAGTATCAGCCAAACATGTTCCCCCAGCACTTATGGATGACATCGACAACAAACAAGATTGAGAAAGGCTTTTTCATCTATGGAATAAGAATGTTTTCCGCCGGAAATAAAAATTTAATATGCCCAGATAGTGTTGGTGAATTTAAAAAAAATATTGATGGAAGAAATTACGATTTAATTACTTCCTCTGGTAGTGAAGACAGTGCAAGAAAACTAAAAGACATGACTGATATTTGTGTTATTTTGAATAGTGATGATGCTAAACAATGGGATACTTTCTTTAAAATTAATAGCCAAAACTAAATGATATTTTATATAATCCCATAGCCAGAATAATAATTCTGGCTTTATTCTTTTCGTTACAAAAAATTTGATGGAAGAAAGAACAATTATTCTGAGTTTGGGATCTCCCCAACATCCTTTACTAGCACGGAGCTGACTGTCATATTTGCTTGAACTCAAAGTAGCAAGGTATCAGCTCTCATCTGGACAGCGTATAACACAAAAAGTTAAGCGTTTATACTGATTCGCTTATTGAAGCAGATAAACCAATCAGTTAAAGTAGCCCCGCCATTGGCAAAATCCAATGGTCAAGGATTAGCACCCTTGCAAAGTGTCGTCCACTGGTAGGAAATTTCTGCCAGTGTGTCTGCTATCGCCCTTTCAATGGCGGTTCAGGCAGGGGAGGCTTCGGCCTCGCCGGATGACGACACCCGGTAGTGCTAACCCTGTCTGAATTGCCACCATCAATGTTCAATTAATGGAAGGGGTAGCAGGAATGATTGATATAAAAAAAGACTGGCATCAAGCCGATATTATTGCTGCATTACGTAAGCGTGGAACAACCTTAGCGGCTGTTTCTCGTGAAGCAGGACTCAGTTCATCTACACTGGCAAATACTCTTAGCCGTCCGTGGCCGAAAGGCGAATGGATCATCGCTAACTATCTCGAAATACATCCCTCAGAAATCTGGCCGAGTCGCTATTTTGATTCGTATGGCCGATTGATTGAGCGTCATGCACGCAATAAGCCACTGGAATAATTACTCATCATCAAACTTAGCCATTTTAGAAATCATGGCGTTTTGCATTTCAATTAGCGATTAGGGAAGCAGAAAGGCAAACATCGTATTTTCAAGTGATGTGATAAATGTTACAGAGAGCAATACGACAACGGCTTATTACCGTAGCGGTGTTAATCGGTTATACCTCACGCTACTGCCAGAAGGTATCCTATGGGTATCCTAGAAAAAACTAAGGGGCTGCACTTTTGATGCAACCCCTTGATAATTCTGGTGGCCCCTGCTGGACTTGAACCAGCGACCAAGCGATTATGAGTCGCCTGCTCTAACCACTGAGCTAAGGGGCCAGTGAAGTGGGAGAATTATACGGTACAGTTTGGTCTCAGGTCTAGTCCCGAAAATTCATATGCGCGTTTTATGTTCAATAATCAGCGACTTTTAACGTAATTTAACCGTTTGGTGGTAAGCTAACTTGGGTTTTAGTGATTCCGGTCGTTTTTTTGATAAATTATTCTGATTACTTATCGTACTTTGTCGTACTCTAACAGAGTTAGATTGGCACTTTTTTTTGCTTTCCATTGATTTTCACCCGTTCTCATCACTTTCTATAAAAATATTTCTGTGAATCAATATGAACAAACATCATTTGTCAGCGGCTATTTTTGACCATCATCAAATAGAAGATAAATTCTTTTCATCTATCAGCCAGATGCATGCGCATATCAGTGAACATGTTCGAGCCTATGTGACTGGGCTTGGAACTTATGCTTTAAATTTTTTGTTAGTGACAAATGGTCACATGAAAACAGAAGAGGCGCTAAAAATGGCTATTCAGTTGATGGATGAAAATGTGAGTGTTCCTTTTGGTATTTTTGCCGTGGAGCCTGATAGCAAAACTCTGGAAGTGATCCAGCAGGCCGGGTTTGTGCCCGATCCCGATAGTATGACGACGGCTATGCGGCTGGATTTGGCTAATTGGCAGATGAGCGAGGGTGCATTTTTGGCGTATGAAATCAGAAATGTTGATCACTGTCTGGCAGACTGGGCTATCCCGATAGAAAGTGCGTTTGAAACAGGAAATATGCTTTCAGGGCAATACCAGGCATGTCATCAAGCTGCTTTGGACACAGGGAAATGTCTGCAACATTATGCATTATATGTGGATGGACAGCCGCTCTGTGCTTTAACGTTGTCGAGGGTGGATAATATTGTTCGTCTTGATGATATTGGCACAGTAGTGGGAAAGCAGAGGAAGGGATATGCTTCTGCTTTAATAAATTATGTTCTGCATGAGGCCAAACAGTATGGTGCGGGCGCGTGTTATCTGGATGCCTCCCAAGATGGCAATGCGCTGTATCAAAGGATTGGGTTTAAGCCATTGTTTGAATATCAGGGGTTTATCCGTGAGTCATAAAAAAACGCCTGTCGGAACAGGCGTTTTTTAGGTTTATGAGCACATTCCCTGATCAGTCATCAAGGAAACTGCGCAGTACTTCTGAACGGCTTGGATGACGCAGTTTCCGCAGAGCTTTCGCTTCGATCTGACGAATACGCTCACGGGTTACGTCAAACTGTTTACCCACTTCTTCCAGCGTATGGTCGGTGTTCATGTCGATACCGAAACGCATGCGCAGCACTTTCGCTTCACGCGCAGTCAGCCCAGCTAGCACATCGTGGGTAGCAGAACGCAGGCTTTCTGATGTTGCAGAATCCAGCGGCAGCTCCAGTGTGGTATCTTCAATGAAATCTCCCAGATGTGAATCGTCATCATCACCTACTGGTGTTTCCATTGAAATTGGCTCTTTGGCGATTTTCAGCACCTTGCGGATCTTGTCTTCTGGCATCAACATACGTTCTGCCAGCTCTTCCGGTGAAGGCTCTCGACCCATTTCCTGCAACATCTGACGGGAAATACGATTGAGTTTGTTGATGGTTTCAATCATATGTACCGGGATACGGATGGTACGAGCCTGATCCGCGATAGAACGCGTGATTGCCTGACGGATCCACCATGTTGCGTAAGTTGAGAATTTGTAACCACGGCGATATTCAAATTTATCAACCGCTTTCATCAGACCAATATTACCTTCCTGAATCAGATCGAGGAATTGCAGGCCACGGTTGGTATATTTTTTCGCAATCGAAATAACCAGACGCAAGTTGGCCTCAACCATCTCTTTTTTCGCACGGCGAGCTTTGGCTTCACCGATGGACATACGACGGTTGATATCTTTGACCTGCTCAATAGTCAGACCGGTTTCTTCTTCAATTTGGCGCAGCTTTTGCAGGCTACGCATCACATCGTCTTCAACTTCTGACAATTTATCAGACCACGGCTTGTTCATCGCTTTTGCTGCGGTGAACCAAGTATCAGTCGTTTCATTGCCAGAGAACAGTGTGATGAAGTTTTTCTTCGGCATTTTGCACAGTTCAACACACATCTTCATGATTTGACGCTCTTGAAGACGTACGCGATCCATCATGGAACGCATATTGTTGACCAGATAATCGAACTGTTTCGGTATTAAACGGAATTGTTTGAATACTTCGGACAGCGTTAAAATTTCTGCTGCGGTATTCGGATGGCTGCGACCGTAACTCTTGATTGACTGACGGGTCGTTTCATATTGGTCGCGCAGTTCCTGAAACTTCTGGCGAGCCAATTCTGGGTCGATGCTGTTATCATCTTCGCTGTCAGTATCGTCTTCACTTTCTTCGTCATCATCATCGTCAGAGTCATCAAGCTCTGCCTGAGGAAGTTCTGAGCCAATGTGAGTGGCTGTCGGTGAAAGATCTTCTTCTGCATTAGGATCAACGAAGCCAGTGATCAAGTCAGACAGACGGCTCTCGCCTGCTTCTACACGGTCGTATTGCTCCAGCAGATATGTGATCGCTTCAGGATATTCGGCGACAGAGCACTGTACTTGGTTGATGCCATCTTCAATGCGTTTTGCAATGTCAATCTCACCTTCGCGAGTCAGTAGCTCAACCGTACCCATTTCACGCATATACATACGAACCGGGTCGGTGGTGCGTCCGATTTCTGACTCGACACTGGATAACACCTGAGCAGCAGCTTCTGCCGCATCTTCATCGGTGTCGTTTGTGTTTTCTGCCAACATGAGATCATCAGCATCAGGTGCTTCTTCCATTACCTGAATGCCCATGTCATTGATCATTTGGATGATATCTTCTATCTGATCAGAATCGACGATATCTTCCGGCAGATGGTCATTGACCTCAGCATAGGTCAGATAGCCTTGCTCCTTACCTCGGGTGACAAGTAGCTTTAGCTGTGACTGCGGGTTTTGCTCCATAAGACGGTATCCACACTTCAGAGTATTGGTTGGTATCGGTCGGCGAAACAAATATGCCAACAATAAGTTTTCTTGTATTGCTGCTTTCTTTAATAGAGGCAACCGTAGGGCTATGACCCTACCTAATGCGGCATTTAAGCCGTGAATTCTGTGTCTTCGTACTAAAATTTTGGTTTAGAACCTATTTCATCAGGCTATATTGCAATAATCACAAATTGCCATATAACCGAGTAATATAGTCCTGTTGAGATAGGCTCTTATTTTCTGCCACCGGACTCCGTGATTAATCTGACTTCTTCACGTTCTTCTGGTGTCAGGCCTTCTGTTCTTTCTTTGGCAATCAGAAAGCTGAAACGTTCATCAAGCGCTGATGCGAAAAGATGATTCAGCGCATCGCTAAAAGTTTTTTCAGCAATCTCATCTACCTGTATATCGTTCCATGCGGCGAGCTTTTCAAGCTGTTTTACGTACTTATTATCGCGATACTGCTCTAAAAGCTGCCCGGTTGTTAAGCCTGGTTGTGCAAGACATGTGTCGACAAGCTCAATGAATAACGGTAATCCCGCTATCTGAACTGAAAACAATCCTTGTAATGAAGGAACTAACGTCGCTAAATGCGGATTTTGTACCAACAATGCGATCAAGATACGCATTGTTGTTGGCTTCAGTTTTAGCGCCTGATAAGTACTGGTATCTCTTTTGACAAGTTTTGCCAAAAATCGTTCCAATTGTGTTGTATCAGGTGTTCCTAACAGGTTACCAAGTTCTTGCAGCAGGTAGAGTCGCAGCGTTTCTCCCGGGACTTGACTGATCAACGGCATAGCAAGCGAGCTGATCTTGGTCGTTCCTTCCGGGGTACTCAAATCAACTTGTGGTAACAGTGATTCGAACAAAAACACAGACAAAGTCAGCGCTTTTTCCATTCTTTGTTCAAATACTTCACGTCCTTCTCTGCGAATCAGTGAATCTGGATCTTCGCCATCAGGCAAGAACATAAAACGTAATTGCCGACCATCATTCAGATAGGGCAGCGCCGTTTCCAGCGCCCGCCAGGCAGCATCACGGCCTGCACGGTCTCCATCGTAACAACAAACGACATTATCGGTTGTTCGAAAAAGTAACTGAATGTGTTCGGCAGTCGTAGATGTTCCTAACGAAGCCACGGCATAGTCAATGCCAAATTGAGCCAGCGCGACAACATCCATATAACCTTCAACCACCAATAGCCTTGAAAGGGAATTGTGGTTCTGCTGTGCTTCATAAAGGCCATATAACTGGCGGCCTTTATGGAAAATCTCTGTTTCCGGTGAGTTCAGGTATTTGGGAAGCGCATCTCCCAGTACCCTGCCGCCGAATGCAATCACACGACCCCGACGGTCGCGGATTGGGAACATCACACGCTCGCGGAAACGGTCATAAGTGCGGCCATTGTCGTTTGTGACCAGCATTCCCGCGTCGTTTAACTGCTTTCGCTCTTCTGCATTATGGGCAAACCGTTTTAGGACGTTATCCCACCCCGCCGGAGCAAAGCCAATAGAGAAGCGGTGGATGACCTCTTCACTGAGCCCGCGTCTGAGTAAATATTGTTGGGCTGGTTGGCCGTTGGGCTCCGCCAGTGAATGTTGATAGAAACTGTTTATCGTATCCATCAACTGATAAAGGTTTTGTCTTTGGTGGCGTTCGATGTGACCGCCGCCTGAGTTTGCTTCGTAGGGCACTTCCAGCCCGTGCATGGCCGCCAGTTCTTCGATAGATTCGACAAAATCGAGCCTGTCATAATTCATCAGAAAATCAATGGCATTTCCATGCGCACTACAACCAAAGCAATGATAAAACTGTTTATCGCTATTAACAGTAAATGAAGGGGTTTTTTCGTTATGAAAAGGACAGCACGCTTGATGATTTTTGCCTTTCTTTTTGAGAGGCACTCTTAAATCGATCAAATCAATGATATCGGTTCTTGCTAATAAGTCATTGATAAATGCGCGTGGAATTCGTCCAGCCATAAGCCCTTTTACGCCTGTTGATGAACGAGAATAAGCCGCGCTTCCTTTGAGGAAAGCACGGCCTTTAACTGCAGTAGTTTGTTAATACAACCACTATGCGGATAGACCGCAAGGATTAGTACAAACGAGTGCGGCGTGCGTTTTCACGAGCGAGTTTTTTAGCGTGACGCTTAACAGCAGAAGCTTTAGCGCGCTTGCGTTCAGTCGTTGGTTTTTCATAGAATTCACGACGACGAACTTCTGCTAATACGCCTGCTTTTTCGCAAGAACGCTTAAAGCGACGCAGTGCTACGTCGAATGGCTCGTTTTCACGTACTTTAATTACTGGCATGTGCCTATCACCTCAATAGAAATCGGGTTTGTCGCTGGCGGGATAGTGCCAGCCGTCTTTAAAATGGTGCGGAATTTTACTTCAATGAACACGGCTTTGTAAAGTGCCGAGGAAAATTGAAACATACAACGCCACGGACTATAGCCCGCTTTTCAGCATATAAAACAAGCAAGCTGACATCGACGTTATTAACATTAACCACACAGGGTATCCAAGTAGGGGACTGATTATAGACTAAACAGAAAAAATAGTCAGCATGTAAATGGAGACAGTTGTGACACTGCTCATTGACGTGAATGTTGGTGTGAATAGTCGCTATAGACGGATGTGGTTATAAACGGATAGTGATACACTGACGCCCGTTGAGGTGGATGCAAAACATACGAATAGCATAGCGTCGATAGAGTAACGAATCGAATAGTAATACATGAAATAGTAATAAATCGAATAGTGACGAGACGAATAGTACAATGCGAGTTTTAGGTATAGAAACGTCCTGCGATGAAACCGGAATCGCAATTTATGATGATAAAGCCGGTCTGCTAGCCAATCAACTGTACAGTCAGGTAAAGCTGCATGCGGATTATGGCGGTGTTGTGCCTGAACTGGCGTCCCGTGACCACATTCGTAAAACGGTTCCCTTGATTCAGGCTGCATTGAAGGAAGCTGGTCTGACGAGCAAAGATATCGATGCTGTAGCTTACACCGCAGGCCCAGGTCTGGTGGGAGCGCTGTTGGTTGGGGCAACCATCGGTCGCTCATTGGCCTTTGCGTGGGATGTCCCTGCCATCCCTGTGCACCATATGGAAGGCCACTTGTTGGCACCGATGTTGGAAGAAAATACACCTGAGTTCCCTTTTGTCGCGTTGCTGGTTTCTGGCGGCCATACTCAACTGATCAGTGTAACCGGTATTGGTGAGTACAAACTGTTGGGTGAATCTGTCGATGACGCAGCAGGTGAAGCATTCGATAAAACGGCAAAATTACTGGGGCTGGATTATCCGGGGGGGCCTGTACTTGCTCGTATGGCACAGCAGGGAGAGGCGGGGCGTTTTGTCTTCCCGCGCCCAATGACGGATCGTCCAGGGCTGGATTTCAGTTTCTCTGGCCTGAAAACCTTCGCCGCCAATACGATTCGCAATCATATTCATGGTCATGATCCCAGCGAAGATGAACAGACCAAAGCGGATATTGCCCGGGCTTTTGAAGATGCGGTTGTGGATACACTGGCAATTAAGTGTAAGCGAGCATTGGAACAAACGGGCTTCAAACGTTTAGTGATGGCAGGTGGTGTCAGTGCAAATCGGACATTGCGTACCAAAATGCAGGAAGTGATGGAAAAACAAGGGGGAGAAGTTTTCTATGCTCGCCCTGAATTCTGTACTGATAATGGTGCAATGATCGCACTTGCCGGTATGATTCGTCTGCAAGGCGGCACTGAAGGTGCGCTGGGTGTGACAGTGAAAGCACGTTGGCCTCTGGCTGATCTCCCTTCTTTGCAAAAATGAAAATTCAACACGACCACACTAATGATCGCTAAAATTTAGCGATCATTGCATCGAATATTGGTTATTTATTTTTTCATTTCAATAACATGTGGTGGTGCTCCTGTTTTGGAGACGCTCATTTTGTACATGTTAGTGATGGTGAATCCGGTCTGTTTTGCCAGCGCTTCAAATTCGGATTGATACCGTTCTTTACCTAACAGAAGAACATCCATGTATAAATCAAAGGATTCTGCTTCTGCATTATTACGTTCTTTAATCATATCGATGATATATAGGGTCGAATCTTTATGCATGGCTTGATAACAATTCTTTAGAATGTCAACGACTTTCTCATCCGGCCAATTATGTAAAACATTTTTCATGCAATAGGCATCATATCCTGCAGGAATAGCGGAAAAGAAATTGCCGTTGATGAAAGTAATGCCTTCTGATTCTTGTTGACTAAAGTCATATTGGTCCATGACAGCACAGTTGATATTGGGGTGATTTTTTTTAATTTCTTTGGCTAAAGCGCCTTTTCCTCCACCGACATCAATGACTGATGAAATATTATGCAGCGGAATATGCTTAATAATATCTTCATTCATTATATTGGTAACTTTAGACATTAAGTTATCGAAGGTATTTTTAAGAACTTTATTCTGCTCATGACCAAAATAATCAAAAAACTTCTCATGATAATGGATTTCAAAAGCCGATTTATTATTTTCTTCATTTAAGGAAGCGTTGTATTTTGTCCAAGAACTCCAACAGATTGGATTTAATTCAAATTTTATATGCAATGTCTCAAGGCTATTCGGATCGCTTAGTGATGAGCACTGTTCGGTAAGATAAAATTTATCGTCTTTTTCCAGTAATACACCAAGTGACTGCATGTAATTGAGTAGTCGATGAAATCTATCGACGGAAACATGACATAGCTTAGCAAGTTGTTCCGCAGTTTTTCCATCTTGAGTGCTTAAATATGTCGGTGCGTGACTTTCAACAAAAGTAAACAGTGCAATAGATTTACGATAGACAGTGGTCATTTCTGTAAGCATTATTGATGTCCTTATGACAATCATTGTAACTATTATTAATTTATGAGGTAGTTATTTAATTTATTTGAAGAATATTTTTTATTATAAACCTTATTAAATGGTAGCTAAGAAATATTATTTTTAATTCATTTTGTTTAAATTTATTTATAATTATTTTTGATAGAGTTATTAAACAATATTGATATCCGCCATTTTTATTTAATATAAAAAGAATGGATATAATCATATTCACTAATTAAGTATGATTAAATGTTTTTGTGTGATTAAAAAATATTGTTTCTTATTAATAAAAGAGGTTGTTTTAAATAAATATGGCAGATAGTTTTCTTTTTGAATAAGGGCTGCTACGGCAATTGAACAGGCTCCAGATGTAGGGCGGTGCTTTTCAGAGTCGCGTTAATAGAAAAGGTAGGTAGCCCCTTAGTGGGGGGCTATCTGTTATTACTCGTCTTGCTGTTCCCGCTCTTTAACAGCTTGAATTCTTTCTTTATCCGTCATTTCCTGTTTCTTTTTCAGCTTCTGCCAAATACGGCTTTCCTGCCCACGCCAAAGGCGCTGAATATTATCGTGATGGCGCAGAAGTATCAGACAGGAAAGCATCGCGACGGGAAAGGTTAATTCAGGTTTAAACCACCAAACGTAGAAAGGAGCGATCAACGCACTGACAATGGCACCCAATGATGAGTAACCGCTCAACAGCACGGTCAGTAGCCATGTACCAGAAATTAATCCCATAAGATCCCAACCAATGGCGGCAATCGCCCCAAATGCAGTCGCAACGCCTTTACCGCCTTTGAAGCGGAAGAACACGGGGTAAATGTGGCCTAAGCAGGCGGCAATGGCGATAATGCCCAAATAGGTGGGTTGAATATTGAGTTTGTACGCCAGCCAAACTGGAATCATCCCTTTCAGGACATCGCAGATAAGCACTGCCAGTGCAGCACCTTTGCCGCCGATGCGCAGTACATTTGTTGCCCCCGGGTTACCGGAACCATTCTGGCGGGGATCGGGTAGTCCTGCCAAACGGCAGATCAATATCGCGCTGGATATGGAGCCACATAGGTACGCGAAGATGATCATGCCAAGTGCGATAGCACTCATAAGATATCTCCAATGAATAAGGGTCGTTTTCTTAACTCTAACAATGGATAATACGCACATTTGGCCGGAAGTGGTATCCGGTGAACCGAAAAACGGGGAAAAGGTCGTGATGGATATCGTATTTATAGAAGAATTAGCGGTCATTACTACAATTGGTGTTTATGACTGGGAACAGACAATTAAACAGAAACTGGTGTTCGATATCGAAATGGGATGGGACAACAAACGCGCGTCTTCCAGCGATAATGTCGAACACTGTCTGGACTATGCCAAAGTCAGCGAAGCGGTGATCCACCACGTGGAAAGCCAGCGTTTTGCCTTGGTTGAGCGGGTGGCAGAAGAGGTAGCGGATATTTTACTGAATCAATTTCATTCACCCTGGGTAAAAATCAAAGTCAGTAAACCGGGTGCGGTTGCTCAGGCAAAAAGTGTTGGCGTGGTGATTGAACGTAGTTTAAATGGCTGATTTGATCAGTTCCCGCATTAAAAAAGTGCCTCAAATTGATAGATTATTTAGGGCGCTTTTACCAATTACCGGAAATGATCAAGCATCAGACATTAATCAGTAGCGTGTTGTTTCCATTTGGTGATGGCGAGTTGGCGTTGCCTATCTAATTCGGTACGGATCTCAGCGCCCTGGAACCCACGGGCAATTACGTCTTGGACATTCACCTGACTGGCAGTGGCAAAGGCGTCACGCAAATAACGCCCCTGCGGATAGCGGGATGCTTCCAGTTCGGCATATGCACGGGCGTCAGCTTGGCTACAAAGAATCAACTGCTCAATTCGTTGGGGCTTGCGCCATGCGTCCACGGCATTAAACAATGCCAGCAGGGTTTCTGGAGGCAACTGTTCGGCAGTGTGTACCCAATCGTGGTACTGCGCCACAATGACAGCAAGATCGCGTGCTGCATTGGGAATGCGCAGTCGTTCGCACATCTGCTTAACCTGCATGGCTTCGGTGTGCGCGCACAATGAGGCGAAACGAATATCGATTTCTTGGCTTAATTGAGTGGCCATGTGTAAGGCTTTCAATGCATGAATGCCTTCATCCATTTGAAGGGGTGATTTCTCCCATGAGGAAATGGAGGCTACACCAAACAGGCGATCGATCTCTGGGAAAAGAATTGCCAGTGCACCACAATCACGTAAAACCTGAAAGTAGATTTGCGGTGAGGGTGACGTAAGTGCCTTTTCGGTTTCCCGCCAGATCCGTTCGGGCGTCAGGGATGACAACTCGCCACTCTTCACCATTTTTGTGATGAGTGATTGGGTTTCCGGCGCAATTGAGAAACTCAGGTGAGCAAAGTAAGCGGCAAAACGAGCCAGACGCAGTACACGCAATGGATCTTCTGAAAATGCGCCAGAGACATGGCGCAAAATGCGATGCTTGAGATCATCAGCACCATGATAAGGATCGATCAACTCGCCTTCGGCAGTTTGTGCAATGGCGTTAATCGTCAAATCTCGACGCAGCAGATCTTCTTCCAAAGTCACGTCGGGAGCGGCATAACAGGTAAAACCGGTATACCCCTGACCGGATTTTCTTTCTGTGCGTGCTAGCGCGTACTCCTCATGGGTTTTTGGATGCAGGAAAACGGGGAAATCCTTCCCGACCTGTTGATACCCTTGTGATAAAAGCTCTTCCGGACTGCCTCCGACTATCACCCAATCTCTTTCTGTCACGGGCAGACCCAAGAGTCGATTGCGAACAGCACCGCCAACCAAATAAACTTTCACTTTCTATTCCCTTAAATTAGCTCATCCAGCGATCTTTGCGTTTGCGGCGTGGAATAATATGTGGCAGTACAAGACCCAGGATGAGGCCGATACCTGCGACTGCGCCACCATAGATGAACCACTGTAAGATAATTTCTCTTTGTTTATCATCTAACTGTAAATTGGCCATATCTACCTTTTTTTCAGCTACAGTCAGTTTGTTTTGGATCTTGGCATTTTCTTTTTTTAGATCGTTAATAATCTTATCGCTGGCAGCCACTTTGTTTTGCATATCTGCGGTACGTTGCTTCCAGTCATTATCAATATTAGCTAGCTTACCCGTCAGAGTTTTGATCTCTTGTTCCATAGCAGGAATGCGTTCATGCAGGCTGGGAATGGTGTTCAGTTCATTGGTTAAGATCCAGCTTATACGCCCTTTGCTATCCTTGACTTGTGAGTAACCATTTTCTGAATTATTACTCAACAAGATGACTTCTTCACCTGAATTCAGCGAACCCATGATACGGTGTTGATTGCTTGGGCCGCTACGAATGTAAGCTGATAACTCATCAGAGACATAACGTTTTTCTTCGGCATGTGCGGATAATGGTAGAGTAAAACCCAGTAACAGGATAAATAATCGATGTAGTTTTTGCATTCTGTGCTCAACTGTTCTTTTCTTTGTGTATAGGACTATTGTGATCAAACTACTCAAACGGATAGTAAAGAGTTAAGTTTGCAGGTGCAATCAGTAAACCAGAATGAGAACTCTCTTAACTGACCGAATACAGGCCTGGTTCGTGGTTTTTTTTGCGAAGTGAGCATAATCATTGTTGAGATAACCCCCTATTGTGGTTTATTTTTTCTCTTTACCCCAACGTTCCCCAAAAGAAGTTACTCGCAGGGAGAAGCGTATTCTCCTGTGGAACCCGCAGTATAAATTGAGAGATAAACATATGCGTTCTGTAGAGGTAGAGTTAAAATTGTCTGTCAAGCCCGATGCGATACCGGCAGTTCGCCAGCAATTGTTTCAGTTTCCTCACCATTATTTTTCACCACAACACCTGACTAATATTTACTTTGAGACGCCAGATAATCAATTGCGTCGCTGGGATATGGGGCTGCGTATCCGTGGTTTTGATGGGCACTATGAAATGACCATCAAAACAGCCGGCAAAGTGCTGGGTGGATTGCACCAGCGGCCTGAATTCAATGTGCCACTTCATCATCCTGAACTGGATTTGGCTCAGTTTCCTGCCCATATCTGGCCTGAAAATACCGATATTACACAATTACAGGCTCAACTGACTGCGTTGTTCAGCACTGATTTTACCCGTGAAAAGTGGATAGTGAACCACGGACAGAGTGAAATTGAAGTCGTATTGGATCAAGGTGTCATTAGTTCTGGTCATCGAACGGCCGCTATTTGTGAGTTTGAACTGGAACTGAAAAAGGGGAATGTGGCAGATATTCTGTTACTGGCGGATAAACTGGCATTGCAAGAGGGGTTGCGGCTGGCAAATAAGAGCAAGGCGGCGCGGGGATATGCCCTTGCGTATGGTTTGACTCAGACCGATTTATCGCAGGTTCCCGAAACGTTGGGATGGCAGCAGCCATTATCTGTTCTTCTGCCTGAAATTTTAGCGCAGTGGCAGGAGCAGGAAGAAGGATGGCTGGCAGGTATACCTGAAGGAAAAACAGGATTAGAGCAGGTTTTGGTGTGGGTAGAGAAGCTTACAGAACAACAGGCGGAAGCGTTGCCTGTATTTGGCGCATTGCCTGCATTAAAAGGGGCTTTATCAGCAGTGAATGTAGATGCAGAAACATTGTGTTACAGCGCATCATGGTTGCAATGTAAGCTGGCGTTAACTCAGTGGTTGATGGCTCAAGCACGATAAAACCAGTCTCTATAAAATAATCGCAATAATAACGACACGATAACGAACGGAAACCCTGCTATGTTGCCACTTTCAGTGCCTTTGGCTCACCAATTACAGCATGTCGTTGCTAATTTCCAACAATCAGCGGGAACAATAAAATCCTTTGCGCCACATGAACAGGCAGTGTTGTCTTTGAGTGACTTTGTGGCGGAAAATCTGCTGTTACATCCGACATGGCTTGATGAAATCCGTCAGAATCCTCCTCAACCGGAGGAAGGGCAACACTATTCTGATTGGTTAAATCAGGCGCTGTCTGTGGCAAGTGATGAAAATTCACTGATGCGAATTCTGCGCCTGTTCCGTCACAGAATGCTGGTCAGGATTGCGTGGTTGCAGGCGCTGCAAGGCAGTACGACAGAACAGATATTGCAACAACTGAGTATGTTGGCCGAAGTTTTGATTGTGGCAGCCCGCGATAGGTTGTATCTGCGTTGCTGTCAGGATTGGGGAACTCCAACCAATCTTGAAGGCGTAGCACAGCCGTTGTTAATCCTTGGTATGGGGAAATTGGGCGGTGGGGAACTCAATTTTTCCTCCGATATCGATCTGATTTTTGCCTATCCCGAAAATGGTGTGACGCAAGGTGGACGGCGCAAAATGGATAATTCCCAGTTTTTTACCCGGCTGGGGCAGAAACTCATTAAAGTGCTGGATCAACAAACGGTGGACGGATTTGTTTATCGTGTAGACATGAGATTGCGGCCATTTGGTGATAGCGGGCCACTGGTGTTCAGTTTTTCGGCACTGGAGGATTATTATCAGGAGCAGGGGCGTGACTGGGAGCGTTACGCTTTGGTGAAAGCGCGGATCTTGGGGTACGGCGAGCAGGCGTATTGCCAGGAACTGCGCCAGATGTTGAGGCCGTTTATTTTTCGCCGTTATATCGATTTCAGCGTGATTCAGTCTTTGCGTAATATGAAAGGCATGATTGAGCGGGAAGTGCGCCGTCGAGGTTTAAAAGACAATATTAAACTGGGTGCAGGTGGGATCCGCGAAATCGAATTTATCACACAGGTATTTCAGCTGATCCGGGGAGGGCGGGAGCCGAGCCTGCAATCCCGTTCATTGCTGCTGACATTGAAAGCGATTGAAGCATTGGCATTGTTAACACCGGAACAGGTGAGAGAGCTTGAAGAAAGTTATCTGTTTTTACGTCGGCTGGAAAACTTGCTTCAATCCATTCGTGATCAACAAACACAGACTTTGCCGGAAAGTACGCTGGATCGCGCTCGCTTGTCTTGGGGCATGGGATTTGCAGATTGGGATGGGTTGTTGGCGGAAACAGAGCACAGAATGCAGGCTGTTCGAAGCATCTTCAGGCAATTGATCGGTGATGAAACTGACGAAAATGTCGAAGAAGCCAGTCATGTGCCGTTTAAGAGTGTATGGCAGGAGGCTTTGAACAGGGATGAATTGATGACGCTTGTTCCTCATCTTGATGAGGTGGGTGCTCAAAAAACGCTCGATGTGATTGCCCTGTTTCGTCACGATGTCAGTAAGCGCACTATTGGCCCACGGGGGCGTGATGTTCTCGATCGGTTGATGCCTCGTCTGCTGGCAAAAATTGGGGTGAGGGAAGATACCAATACGGTTTTGGAACGAATGGTTCCTTTGCTGCTCAATATCGTCAGCCGGACGACTTATTTGGAGTTGATGCTGGAATCAGAACAGGTGATGACTCACGTTATCCGTCTGTGTGCCGCTTCCCCGATGATTGCCAGCCAGCTTACTCTCCATCCTTTATTACTGGATGAACTGCTCGATCCTAAATCGCTGTATGAACCGTTGCCACTCGAAGCCTATCGCGATGAATTGTATCAATATTTACTGCGCATTCCTGAAAATGATGAGGAGCAGTTGCTGGAGGCGTTGCGGCAATTCAAGCAAGCGCAGTTATTGCGGATTGCCGCAGAAGACATTGCGGGTGTACTGCCTGTCATGAAAGTCAGCGATCATCTGACTTATCTGGCGGAAGCGATTATCGGGACTGTGGTACAGCAGGCGTGGAACCAGATGGTAAAACGTTATGGTGCGCCAGCGCACTTATCCCAGCAACAAGGACTGGGTTTTGCCATCATCGGCTATGGCAAGTTGGGAGGATGGGAACTGGGTTATAGTTCCGATCTGGATCTGGTGTTTTTACTGGATTGCCCAATGGACGTAGTGACTGATGGAGAACGCGCCATTGATGCCCGTCAATTTTATTTGCGCCTTGCCCAACGCATTATTCACTTGTTCAGTACCCGGACGGCTTCGGGAGTGCTGTATGATGTTGATGCCCGTTTGCGTCCATCCGGTGAATCGGGCATGTTGGTCAGTACCCTCGATGCTTTCGACGATTACCAGAAACATGAGGCGTGGACATGGGAACATCAGGCATTAATTCGGGCGAGAATGGTTTTTGGTGATGAGAAAATGCGGGGTGATTTTGAACGTATTCGACGTGAAACTCTATGCAGGTCTCGCGATCCGGATCTCTTGTGTCAGCAAGTGCGTGAAATGCGCGAGAAAATGCATCGTCATTTAGGTAGCCACCAACATGACCAGTTTGATATCAAGGCTGATCCGGGTGGGATCACGGACATTGAATTCATCGCCCAGTATCAGGTACTGCGCTATGCACCGGAAAACGCAAAGCTGACTCGTTGGTCTGATAATGTACGCATTTTCGAATCGATGGCGAACTATAACATTATGGATGAACAGGAAGCGATGGCGCTGACGCAGGCTTATATCACCATGCGTGATGAACTGCATCACCTTGCCTTGCAGGCCTTACCCAGTCGTGTTCCTGCCGAAAGCTTCAGCCAGCAGCAAATATTGGTGCGCGATAGCTGGCAGAAATGGCTCGGTCGTTGATAATGTGAGGGGAACTGAGCTTTTCCTGCTGGATTTTGCTGGCATTCAGTCAGGTTATGGTAATATCCGCAACAGTTTATTTTGATATTTGGAGCATGGGATGAAAGTAACACTCCCTGATTTTCACCGCGCAGGTGTTTTGGTTGTTGGCGATGTGATGTTAGACCGCTATTGGTACGGCCCAACCAGCCGCATTTCACCGGAAGCACCGGTGCCTGTGGTTAAGGTGGATACCATCGAAGAGCGCCCTGGTGGGGCGGCCAACGTTGCCATGAATATTGCGTCGCTGGGGGCAAATGCACATCTGATCGGTTTGACGGGCATTGATGATGCTGCGCGGGCATTGAATGAAAAACTCAGTAGTGTGAAAGTCCAGTGTAATTTCGTCGCTGTCCCAACGCACCCAACTATCACGAAACTGCGTGTTTTGTCGCGTAACCAGCAATTAATCCGTCTGGATTTTGAAGAGGGCTTCCAAAATGTGGATGCCCAGCCAATGCTGGAAAAGATCCAACAATCCCTGCCTCATGTCGGGGCGCTGGTGCTTTCAGATTATGCCAAGGGTGCACTGAGTCAGATACAGACAATGATTAAACTGGCTAATGAAGCCCATGTGCCTGTACTGATCGATCCAAAAGGCAGTGATTTTGAGCGCTACCGTGGCGCAACGTTACTCACACCGAATATGTCAGAATTTGAAGCGGTTGTGGGGCACTGTAAGGACGATGACGAACTGGTGGAGAAAGGCACAAAACTGGTTCAGGATCTGGAATTGAATGCCCTGCTTATTACCCGTTCTGAACGAGGAATGAGTTTACTGCGAGTAGGGCAGCCACCTTTGCATCTGCCAACTCAGGCACAGGAAGTCTTTGATGTGACCGGGGCGGGTGATACTGTGATTGGCGTACTCGCAACGGCGCTGGCCGCAGGGAAACCATTGAATGAAGCCTGTTATCTTGCTAATGCGGCGGCAGGTGTTGTTGTCGGCAAACTGGGAACCTCCACTGTTTCGCCAGTGGAATTGGAAAACGCAGTGCGTGGCCGAGCAGAAACCGGGTTTGGTGTGATGAGCGAAGCACAATTGAAAAACGTGGTGGCACAGGCGCGTCAGCGCGGTGAACGCATTGTCATGACCAATGGCTGTTTCGATATCCTGCATGCAGGGCATGTTTCTTACCTGTCCAACGCTCGCAAACTGGGCGATCGCTTAATCGTTGCCGTTAACAGTGATGCTTCTACCAAGCGCCTGAAAGGGGAAACTCGACCCGTGAATCCGTTGGATCAGCGTATGATCGTGTTGTCCGCACTGGAATCGGTGGATTGGGTTGTGGCATTCGAAGAAGATACACCACAGCGCTTAATTGCAGGCGTTCTGCCGGATACCTTGGTCAAAGGCGGTGATTATACGCCAGAAGAGATCGCGGGCAGTCAGGAAGTCTGGGCGGCTGGTGGGGAAGTCATGGTATTGAATTTTGAGGATGGTATCTCGACCAGCAATATCATCAAAGCTATCAAAAACCAGTAAATTTGCTGCATCTTACCGCATCATTATGCCGTTATGTTTCCTGAGGGACATAAACGGCATCGCCTAATTTATGAGGGAGAATTGTGCACAGTGGCAATTCTCCTCACGCAATTATTCCGCTTGCTCAGTTTTCTTTTCAATTCCTGCCTGCGGGTTTCCGATACGGGCCTCCAGTTCGTCCAGACGTTGTTCCATTGCGGCCAGTTTTTCACGGGTACGCAGTAAAACTTGAGTCTGGATATCAAACTCTTCACGGTTGACGAGATCTAATTTGCTCAGCTGGGATTGCAAAACAGTACGCAATTTTTTTTCTACGTCATCACCAAATTCTTTCACGCCTTTCGGCATAGAATTATGGATTTGGCGGGCAATTTGTTCAATTTTCTTTGGATCGAGCATGATAAGCATCCTTTTGTGACATAACGGTGTTGTCGCTATTTTAGTACCTGATAGCGAAAGCATAAATGATTGCGAGCCAGGTTTCATATTTGATTTTGTTGATTGCCCCTACGAATTATTAGAGCTATAGTGCAAATGTTTATCTCAGGGCAGGGTGAAAGTCCCTACCGGCGGTAAAGTGAAAGAACTTTCTGGTGATTTCATGAAGCCCGCGAGCGCTCTGTTTGCAGTTATCTTTTTTGTTGTTCGCTGATGTCTCAGAACAACGATGGATAAAACAGAGGTCAGCAGATCCAGTGTGATTCTGGAGCCGACGGTGATAGTCCGGATGGGAGAGAATAACAGCATCAATCGAGTGCTTGCGCTCGCCTGTTGTTTTGTTGCCGTATTTTTTTGCAGCATCAACTCCTCAAAATTGCCCTGATTCTGGTAACCCATAAATTTAAAGAGGTTTTTTTACCATGAATCAGACGCTACTTTCCTCATATGGCACGCCATTTCAGCGTGTTGAACGTGCAATCGCTGCTTTACGCGCAGGTCGCGGAGTGATGGTACTGGATGACGAAAATCGTGAAAATGAAGGTGACATGATTTTCGCTGCCGAAACGATGACCGTAGAACAAATGGCATTGACCATCCGTCATGGCAGCGGAATTGTGTGTCTTTGCCTGACCGAAGAACGTCGTCAGCAACTGCAATTGCCCATGATGGTGGAAAATAACTCCAGTCAGTATCAGACCGCTTTTACCGTCACCATTGAAGCAGCACAAGGGGTGACAACGGGAGTTTCTGCAGCGGATCGCATTACCACTATTCACGCTGCTATTGCAGAGGGTGCGCAGCCAAATGATCTGAGTCGACCAGGGCATGTTTTCCCCCTGCGGGCACAGCCGGGAGGGGTTTTGACCCGTCGTGGTCATACTGAAGCGACTATTGATTTGGTTAAACTGGCAGGTTTTAAGCCAGCAGGTGTGCTGTGTGAACTGACAAATGATGATGGCTCAATGGCTCGTGCTTCTGAAGTGATTGAATTTGCAAAACAGCATGATATGCCAGTCGTTACCATTGAAGACTTAGTAGACTATCGCCAGCAGATGGCGAAGGCTGCCAGCTAAGTCATATTGTTTTCTGCCATATTGTTTTCTTGGGTGAAATAGAAAGCTGTTCGGAATAGAAAACGTATCGGGATAGAATATATCGGTTATATTGTGTGTACGCTTGAAAGGCCGCAGTCCACACCCTGCGGCCTTCAGTATTTTTGAAATACTCCATCATTTTTGATTGGCTGTATTCAAGGAAGAAAAGTCGTAATCTTGCCATAATATTTTTGTCATTATTGACAATCGACGTAATCCAGAATGTTTAATTTGTTGTATGAGGGACGAAAATGAGTCTCCTGAGAATACCCGCTTTATTCGTTGGTCATGGTAGTCCAATGAATGCCCTTGAAGATAACCGCTACTCACGTACTTGGTTCGAACTGGGGAAAAAATTGCCCAGACCGAGAGCCATTCTGGTGATTTCTGCACACTGGTACACTGATGGGACGGCTGTGACAGCCATGATTCAGCCAAGAACCATCCATGATTTTGGCGCTTTTCCTCAGGCACTGCACGAGATGCAGTATCCGGCTAAAGGTTTTCCTGAATTGGCGGTGTTGGTACAAGATATCCTTGAGCCCATTGAGGTTGAGACCGATTTTGAACAGTGGGGTTTGGATCACGGGTCTTGGGGTATTTTGGCGAAAATGTATCCAGATGCAGATATTCCAGTGATTCAGTTGAGCATGGATCGCAACCAACCGGCTTCTTTTCATTATGAAATCGGTAAGAAATTAGCGGTACTGCGAGATGAAGGCATTTTGATCATGGGCAGTGGTAATGTCGTGCATAACCTGCCTGCCGAAAAACTGGGTGCAGAGCCTTATTCTTGGTCGCTGTCTTTTGAGCAGTTTGTCCGCGAAAGCTTGACTAGCCTTGAAGAACCACATCCCTTGTTCCATGCATTGGACAGGGAAGATGGTAAATTATCCAACCCAACGCCAGAACATTTCCTGCCGCTGTTTTATGTGATGGGAACATGGGACAAAAAAGAGCCGATTTCAACCCCTGTTGAGGGTATTGAAGATGGCTCTTTGAGTATGTTGTCGATTCAAGTCGGATAACTGCAAATCAGCCAACTGACTTAATCCAAAATACTTAGTCTAAAATAATATGCGGGTAAAACCGTGAAAGATCTTGCGTAATCAATTCACGATCTTCACGGATACAAATACCCGCAGATTGATCATCGACCAGCCAGCTGCCGACCAGCGTATAGCTATCGCCAAATTTTGGCAGGGCATGGAATTGCTGTACGATCATGCCTTCTTTCCCATAAGGGCCATCGGCACTGGCGATTTCCCTGCCTTGCTCGATAATGCGAATATTGGCACCTTCACGGGAGAATAAAGGCTTAATGACATAGCTATCCATTTCTGGGTAGTGTTCATCGGCAAAATAAGCCGGCAGCAAGTTCGGATGATTCGGGAACATTTTCCACAGCATCGGCAGCAGCGCCTTGTTGGAGATAATGCTCTTCCATGCAGGTTCCAGCCAGCGGACGCCAGCATCGGCCAGTTTGGTTGAGAAAATCTCACGCAGCATAAATTCCCACGGATACAGTTTAAACAGGTTGCCGATCACTTGATCTTGCAAGTCGGTAAACTGCCCTTTTTCACCCAGACCGATGTCTTCAATAAATAGGAATTCCGTCGGAATACCCGCTTCTAAGGCGCAGTCCTGCAAATACTGAATGGTGCCACGGTCTTCCTCAGTATCTTGGCAGCAAGCCATATGGAGCAGGCCAAACCCATACTTTTCACGTAATTGCCCAAAACGCTCAATCAGCTTTTCCTGCAGGCTATTGAACTGGTCTGCATTAGCAGGCAGATTTCCAGCGTTGAGCTGATCTTCCAGCCAAATCCACTGAAAGAAGGCAGATTCATACAGTGAAGTTGGGGTATCTGCGTTGTTTTCCAGCAGCTTGGGCGGGTTTTTGCCATCATAGGCGAAATCCAAACGGGAATAGAGCGAAGGCTGGCTGGTTATCCATGAAGAACGGATAAACTCCCAGCAATGTTTAGGGATCTGGAATTTAGTCAGTAGCTCTTCGCTATTGACGACCTTTTCCACCACCTGCAAACACATTTGGTGTAGCTCTGCCGTCGCATCTTCAATTTCTTCAATCTGGCTCAGGGAAAATTGGTAATACGCTTCTTCACTCCAGTAGGGCTGGTCATGCATGGTGTGAAAGTTGAAACCATATTCTGCTGCTTTTTCGCGCCAGTCCGGACGCTCGGTAATGCTAATGCGTTTCATTTTTTCTTAACCACCCATAGAGCGGGAAGTGGAACTGGAAGACGAGCGCTGCATGGTAGACTGTTTCGCTACGGAATCACCGAACCCGCCGCGGGTAACGGTGGTTGTCGTCGCTGGTTTTGGGGCCATTGCCGTTTTTGGTACCGTCATGGTGCGACCGCCTGCGGCGGCAGAGCCGTAACTCTTGCCGGTAGCATCAACAAACTTGCCGTTGGCTGGGCTGGTGGCGGATTTTGACGTAAACAACGGTTGTGATGGTGTAGAACTACCGCCCATCAAACGTCCCATCATGTAACCAGCCATCAATGGCATCCAAAAACTCCCGCTGCTGCTTTGAGCCTGAGCCTGGGTTCCAACCCCAGCTTGAGCTGGGGTCTGGGTACATTGTTGTTCACCAAACTCAGCAACACACTCTTCGCGAGAGGCATATTTCGGTGCGGTTTTTTCCGCTTCTTTCAGAGCATTGTTGTAAGCGGTCTTGCATTGCTCACTTTGAGAAGGATTCGCCTGGGAGCACTCATCGGCATTTGTATAGAGTGATACCGTTTCATCGTTCTGTTCACAGGCCGATAGCATGAAAACCGCACTGATAGCGAGTGCCACAGGTGCCAAACGATAATTTCGCCACGTTTTACGGAAAGTATCGTGGTTTATCTCTTTTGTCCGTTTCATTGTCATAGGGGGCATCCACCTTGGAGGTATCTGAATAAGAGCTAATCCCATTAATGGCGCCCAACGGGACGGGCTCTTGGGGATATTCTTAAAAAATAGCCCACACAATTGGCGGGCTGCTTTTCTTTATAGTATAGCGTTTTTAATATAACGTTTTTTAATCAAGAACGGTAGCGCATTAAATCAGCGAGTTGTTGGTGTTTTCATCTCTTTAATAATATTGCTGGAATCCGTTGAGATCTTTGTGCCTAGAATACTATTGAGTGCCGCCAGATCATCTTCATTTAAGGTGCCACGAGCTTGCTTATTCACTAGTTGATTAATCAGATAGTCATAACGTGCCTTGGACAGGCTCTGTTTGGCCTGATACAGCTTGGTTGTGGCATCCAGAACATCAACAATGGTGCGGGTTCCTACCTGATAACCGGCTTCCATTGAATCCAGAGAACTTTGTGCAGAAACGACTGCCTGTTTATTGGCTGTAATGCTGCTGATAGAAGCAGAAAGGTTATTGGAGGAGGAGCGAACATCCTGAATAACCTTGCGATAGGTATTCTCCAAGTCCTGGCTGGCACTGATAAAGTTATATTTTGCCTGTTCGACCTGAGAATTGGTGAGACCGCCGCTATAAAGTGGCAGGCTTAATGATAAACCAACGCTGTTACCGCCATCGTAGGAATTACTTCGTTCGGCACCACGTTCATGTTTGTTGGTGACCCCAGTGCTTGCCGTCAAATTAACGGTAGGCATGTAGCCTGTCCGCGCATCTTTGATAAATTCGCGTTTTAGATCCTGTGTCAAACGTGCTGACAACAGGCTTAAGTTGCGGGTTTCGGCTTCTTTCAGCACAGAATCAACGGGATTAGGTTGATTGGTTTTGAATTGCACAATATTTAATGAAGCCAGTTGTGGGTAGTAGCTTCCTGTCATCAGGCGCAGTCCTTCCAGCGAGTTTTCCAGATTGTTACGATCTGAAACTTCTAGCGCAAGAATGGTATCGTATTGGGCCTGAGCGTTTTGGACGTCGGTAATGGCAACCAGACCGACCTTAAAGCGTTGGCTTGATTGATCCAATTGGCGGTACAGCGAGGCTTTCTGTGCTTCGGTATACGTTAACGCATCAATTTTACTTAAGACATCAAAATAAGCTTTGGCTGTATCCAAAATTAATTTTTGCTGGGCGACTTGGTAACTGATATCAGCGATACCTGCTGATTTTTCAGCCTGATTAAGTTGATACCATTTTGACATGTCGAAAATTGTTTGCGTCAGTTGCAGTTTTGCATTTGTACCATAGCTTTCTGAGTCTGCTTTACTGCGAAAACTTTTGCCGTAGTCAACACCTGCATTCAGCCCCAGTTGTGGTAACAAAGGGCTACGGGCTTCATTAATTTTTTCAACAATTGAATTGCGGTCAGCCTGTGCCTTAAGCAATTCGGGGTTAGTTTCTTTCGCCTGCTTGTAAATTTGTAATAGATCTTCTGCATGGCTTAAAGTGCTGAAACCTACCAGATTCATAGCGATAAAAAGAGAGAGCAATTTTTTCATTTGCGTTCCTTGTTGTGCAGCTATTTTGCTTAATTTGCCTCTGTGTACAGACCAATACCACTGATTTTAGCAGAGAATGCCAGTAAGCTAGGGAGGCTGTTTGTGCCATCTTGCCTTATTTTTCGGCGTGTTTGTATCATCAAAGCGAATTTATTTAGATCAATGTGGAAAAATACATTTTAATAATAGGCAATTAAAAAAATAATTAGGAGACTTTATGAGTGAAAATCTCGTTTCACCGTTCACGTTTACGACGCAGGATGTTGAAATTATCTCCCGAAAAACGCTCTACCGTGGTTTTTTCAAAATGACCGAGTATCAATTCAGGCACCGCCTGTTTCGAGGAGGATGGAGCGATAACATCAAGCGGGAAGTTTTTGAACGGGGCCATGCAGCTGTTCTGCTGCCTTATGATCCGGTACGTGACGAAGTGGTTTTGATTGAACAGATCCGCATTCCAGCAATTGAAACCAGTGAAACGCCTTGGTTGTTGGAAGTGATTGCCGGCATGATTGAAGAAGGCGAAGACGTTGAACAGGTAGTTCGCCGGGAAGCGATGGAAGAGGCCGGTCTTGAAGTCAAACGCTGTCAGCCTGCCCTGAGCTACCTTTCCAGCCCGGGAGGAACGACAGAACGTATGGCGATTTTTGTCGGTGAAGTTGATGCTGCCACGGCTTCAGGAATACATGGACTGGCTGGTGAACATGAAGACATTCGGGTTCTGGTTGTCAGCCGTGAGCAGGCCTACCAGTGGGTGGAAGAAGGGATTATTGATAATGCTGCTTCGGTTATTGCAATACAATGGCTAGCTCTGCACCATGAAAAACTCAAGACAGCATGGTTAGGGAAATAATTCCTAATTTATGCTGTAAAACGGGAAGTGTGTCCCAGTCAGCAGATCTTTTTTGTAAAGAAGCGCTAGAATAATTCTTATGACTGACAGGAAAAGGAAACCATTTGGAAAGCCTGCTTAAAGTACCTGTGGCGGAGGGAGCCACAGCCAGAATACTGCAAATCACTGATACGCACCTTTTCGCCAGTAAAGGCGATGCGCTACTGGGCATCAATACTTACCGCAGTTACCATGCCGTACTGGATGCGATCCTTGAGCAGAGTATTGATATTGACTTGATCGTTGCCACAGGTGATTTGGTTCAGGATCAGACGATCGGCGCCTACCAGAATTTTGCTGAAGGTATTGCCCGTCTGCCTGTTCCCTGTGTTTGGTTGCCCGGTAATCACGATTATCAGCCGGCAATGGTCGATGTGCTGGCGGCGGCAGGAATTTCACCTTCCAAACAGATACTCATCGGGCAGCATTGGCAGCTGGTCATGCTTGACAGCCAGGTGCAGGGCGTTCCTCATGGTGAATTGACGGATTACCAGCTTGAATGGTTGCAAAAATGTCTGGATGAGCATAATGATCGCAATGCAATTGTTATGCTTCACCACCATCCTGTGCCATCGGGGTGCACATGGCTGGATCAGCATAGTTTACGCAATGCTCCGGCCCTGGCAGAATCCCTGAAGGATAAACGACAGGTAAAAGCGATATTGTGCGGGCACATTCATCAGGAACTGGATAAAATGTGGAATGGCATCCGTGTTATGGCAACGCCCTCAACCTGTATGCAATTTAAGCCACATTGTACTAATTTTATGCTTGATACAGTAGCTCCGGGATGGCGTTATCTCGAACTGTCTGTGGCTGGCAATCGGGAAGCGAAACTGCAAACGCAGGTTCACAGGCTGAAGAGTAATGAATTTTGCCCGGATTTAGATTCGGACGGGTATTAATGTCAACGTTACTTTATTTACATGGTTTCAACAGTTCGCCACAATCTGCGAAAGCAAATGCGCTGAAAATGTGGTTACACCAGCAGCACCCGGAAATCGACATGCTCGTGCCGCAACTGCCTCCTTATCCTGAAGATGCGGCCAGTTTGCTGGAAGATTTGGTAATGACTCGCGCCGGCGAAAATATCGGTCTGGTAGGCTCTTCGTTTGGCGGTTATCTGGCCATTTGGCTTTCACAATGCTTTGGCCTGCCTGCCGTAGTCGTCAATCCTGCGGTGCGCCCATTTGACCTTCTTCAGAATTATCTTGGGGAAAACGTGAATCCCTATACCGAAGAGCGGTATACTCTCCAGCAAAGCCACATTTATGATCTCAAAGTAATGCACATTGACCCGCTGGAATCGCCAGATCTTATCTGGTTATTGCAGCAAACAGGAGATGAAGTGCTGGATTATCGTCAGGCCATTGCTTACCTGATGCAATGCAGGCAGACGGTCGAATCAGGTGGGAATCATGCTTTTATTGGTTTCGAACATTACTTCCCTCAAATCATCAACTTCTTGGGGCTAACCAGCGGCAATAACAAAAAAATTGCCAAAAATAGGTAAGTGACTGGTATTATCAACAGTATATATCAGTGCTGATTAGCCCTTTAATCACGAAGCAACCGACAGAATTACAACATGACTCAATCTAGTTACAACGCAGAGGCCATTGAAGTCCTCAGTGGCCTGGAGCCAGTTCGTCGCCGCCCAGGAATGTACACCGATACAACCCGTCCGAACCATCTGGCACAGGAAGTGATCGATAACAGCGTGGACGAAGCTCTAGCGGGTCACGCGAAACATATTGAAGTGATCCTTCACAGCGATCAGTCTCTGGAAGTGATAGATGATGGCCGTGGTATGCCGGTTGATATCCATCCTGAAGAAAAAGTTTCTGCTGTTGAGTTGATCCTCACTCGCCTGCATGCAGGGGGAAAATTCTCCAATAAAAACTACCAATTTTCCGGTGGCCTGCATGGTGTCGGGATCTCTGTGGTCAACGCCCTGTCCAGAAGGGTGGAAGTGACTGTTCGCCGTGACAGCCAAGTCCATCAGATTGCCTTTGAAAATGGCGATAAAGTGCAGGAACTGGAAGTTATCGGCAGTTGTGGGAAACGCAATACGGGGACGAGTGTCCATTTTTGGCCGGATGAGAGTTATTTCGATATCCCCCGTTTCTCTGCATCGCGTTTGACCCACTTGCTGAAAGCAAAGGCGGTATTGTGTCCGGGTGTCGAGATTGTCTTTAAAGATAAGCTCGCTGGTACAGAACAAAAATGGTGCTATGCCGATGGTCTGACTGATTATCTGCTGGAAGCTGTCAATGGGTTGGTGACATTACCACAGGCGCCATTCGTTGGGGTATTGCGCGGGGATACCGAAGCGGTTGACTGGGCGTTGCTTTGGCTGCCAGAAGGCGGTGAATTGCTGGCCGAAAGTTACGTCAACCTGATCCCAACCATACAGGGCGGAACTCACGTTAATGGCCTGCGCCAAGGTTTGCTGGATGCCATGCGTGAATTTTGCGAATTCCGCAACATACTGCCGCGCGGAGTTAAACTCTCTGCCGATGATATCTGGGATCGCTGTGCTTACGTGTTATCCCTCAAAATGCAAGATCCCCAATTTGCCGGCCAGACCAAAGAACGCCTCTCTTCACGTCAGTCTGCGGCCTTTGTTTCCGGTGTGGTGAAAGACGCCTTCAGCCTGTGGCTGAACCAGCACATTCAAGACGCGGAACAACTTGCTGAAATGGCGATTGCCAGCGCACAGCGCAGAATGCGTGCGGCGAAAAAAGTCGTGCGCAAAAAGCTGACCAATGGCCCAGCTCTGCCAGGCAAACTGGCGGATTGTACCTCGCAGGATCTGAAACTTACCGAACTATTTTTGGTGGAAGGGGATTCAGCAGGCGGCTCTGCCAAGCAAGCCCGTGATCGCGAATATCAGGCGATCATGCCACTGCGCGGAAAAATCTTGAACACATGGGAAGTCTCTTCGGATGAAGTGCTGGCTTCGCAGGAAGTGCATGATATCTCCGTCGCTATTGGGATCGATCCAGACAGTGATGATCTCAGCCAATTGCGTTATGGCAAAGTCTGCATATTGGCGGATGCGGATTCCGATGGTTTGCACATAGCAACGCTGCTGTGCGCTTTGTTTGTCCGTCACTTTCTTACGCTAGTGAAACGTGGGCATGTCTATATGGCGATGCCGCCACTGTATCGCATCGATCTTGGCAAAGAAGTGCATTATGCACTGGACGAAGGGGAAAAGGCCGCCATACTGGAACGTTTAAGCCGTAAACGTGGCAAGCCGAATGTTCAGCGCTTCAAAGGGTTGGGGGAAATGAACCCAATACAGTTGCGTGAAACCACACTGGATCCCAATACTCGCCGTCTGGTGCAATTGACTATCGACGATGACAATTATCAGGAAACCTTCTCAGTCATGGATATGCTTCTGGCGAAAAAACGCTCGGAAGATCGCCGCAATTGGCTACAGGAGAGGGGAAGTTCCTTCGATATTGAAGTATAGCGCACAGAATAGAGCGCACAGGTAGTCAACACAGATTCTGAGGAAATTAATACATGAGTGAGATAACTCACGATGGTGTGGAGCGCCAGCCGCTGCACACGTTCACCGAAAACGCCTATTTGAATTACTCCATGTACGTCATCATGGACAGGGCGCTGCCTTTTATCGGTGATGGTTTAAAACCTGTTCAGCGCCGTATTGTGTATGCGATGTCGGAACTGGGGCTGAACAACAGCGCCAAATTCAAAAAATCCGCCCGTACCGTTGGTGATGTGCTTGGTAAATACCACCCACATGGTGATGGCGCCTGTTATGAGGCGATGGTATTGATGGCACAGCCTTTCTCTTACCGCTATCCGCTGGTGGATGGTCAGGGTAACTGGGGGGCGCCGGATGATCCGAAATCTTTCGCGGCGATGCGTTATACCGAATCGCGCTTGTCCAAATATGCCGAATTGCTGCTGAGTGAACTTGGTCACGGCACGGTAGATTGGGCACCAAACTTTGATGGCACGTTGCAGGAGCCGAAAATGCTGCCTGCGCGTCTGCCGAATATCCTGCTGAACGGCACGACGGGTATTGCTGTCGGCATGGCGACAGATATCCCGCCGCATAATGTCCGCGAAGTAGTCAGTGCGCTGGTTGCTATGTTGGATAATCCCAATTGTTCGCTTGATGATGTCATGGAATATGTCAAAGGGCCGGATTATCCCACAGAAGCGGAAATCATCACGTCAAAAGAAGATATCCGCAAGATCTACAAAAATGGCCGTGGCTCGGTGCGTATGCGTGCGGTGTGGTCAAAAGAAGAGAGTAATGTTGTTATTACGGCTCTGCCGCACCAAGTATCGGGTGCGAAAGTGCTGGAACAGATCGCCAGCCAGATGCGGGCGAAGAAACTGCCGATGGTAGATGATCTGCGTGATGAATCCGATCATGAAAATCCAACCCGGCTGGTGATTGTGCCTAAAAACAATCGTGTCGATGTTGAGCAGGTGATGAACCACCTGTTTGTGACGACTGATCTGGAAAAAAGTTATCGCGTTAACCTCAACATGATCGGACTGGATAACCGTCCCAACGTTAAAGGTCTGGTTGAGATCCTCAGCGAATGGTTGGTTTTCCGCCGCGAAACCGTGCGTAATCGCCTGAATTATCGGCTGGAAAAAGTCCTTAAGCGCCTGCACATCCTGGACGGTTTGCTGACGGCCTACCTCAGCATTGATGAAGTGATCCACATCATTCGCAATGAAGATGAACCGAAGCCCGTGTTAATGCAACGTTTTGAACTAACTGAAACCCAAGCCGAAGCGATTTTGGAACTAAAATTGCGTCACTTGGCGAAGCTGGAAGAAGTCAAAATTCGTGGCGAGCAGGATGGATTGGCAAAAGAGCGTGACAAACTTCAGGCGATCCTCGGTTCTGAGCGTAAATTGAGTACTCTGCTGAAAAAAGAGATCATTGCTGATGCTGAGAACTATGGCGATCATCGTCGTTCGCCGTTGAAAGAACGTTCTGAAGCGAAGGCGATGAGTGATCACGATATCCTGCCTTCAGAGCCGATTACGGTTGTGCTGTCAGAAATGGGCTGGGTACGCAGTGCGAAGGGGCATGAAATCGATCCTGCTGGTTTGAATTACAAATCGGGTGACAGCTTCCGTAGTGCAGCACGTGGTAAGAGCAACCAGCCCGTTGTCTTTATCGATACGACAGGGCGCAGTTATTCCGTTGATCCGTTGGATTTGCCCTCTGCCAGAGGGCAGGGTGAACCGCTGACGGGCAAATTATTGGCATTACCGGCGGGAGCATCTGTTGAACACCTTCTGATAGCTAAAGAAGAGCAGAAATTCTTGATGGCATCTGATGCGGGTTATGGTTTTATCTGTACATTCAGTGACCTGATAGCTAAAAACCGTGCGGGTAAGGCGCTTATAACCCTGCCAGAAAATGCTAAGGTCATGCAGCCACTGGAGATCACCAACGAGCAGGATGATATGTTGCTGGCGATCACCAAAGAGGGTCGTATGCTGATGTTCCCTGTGGCGGATCTTCCTCAGCTTTCAAAAGGCAAGGGCAATAAAATTGTTTCCATTCCCGCAGCACAGGCGGCTTCTGGGGAAGATATGTTGAGTTGGTTGTTAGTATTACCAGTACAATCTTCGATCACGCTCTACTTTGGCAAGCGTAAGTTACTGCTTCGTCCAGAAGACTTACAGAAGTTCCGGGCTGAGAGAGGGCGCAAGGGAACCTCGTTACCACGTGGATTACAGCGTGTTGAGCGTATTGAAGTGGAGATGCCCCGGTCATAGGCCGAAGGCAGTAACAAAACGATTTTTGTTACACAACAATCACAATAGCAGGCCAGATTTATTCTGGCCTGCTTTATAAGAGGCGGCTATGTTAGCAATCATTCGTGGAATTATTGTTTTTCTGTTATCAGTCCTGATATGTCTATTTGGTAGTATTTACTGTTTATTCAGCCCCCGTAATCCGGGTCATGTCATGACCTTTGGTCATGCATTTGGCAAATTGCACAAAGTATTTGGCATTAAGATGCTGGAGCGCATTCCTGAAGAGGCGAAGCAATATGGGCCAAGCATCTACATCGGTAATCACCAGAACAATTACGACATGGTCACCATGTCGAATGCCGTACAGCCCCGCACTGTAACCGTGGGTAAAAAAAGCCTGCTATTCATTCCCTTTTTTGGTCCGCTTTACTGGCTGACGGGCAATATTTTGATCAACAGAGAAAACCGCTCAAAAGCACACGGTACGATTTCACAGGTTGTTCAACAAATCAAAAAAAGGCATATTTCTGTCTGGATGTTCCCAGAAGGCACCCGCAGCCGTGGCCGTGGTCTGCTGCCTTTCAAAACAGGTGCTTTTCATGCGGCGATTGCAGCCGGCGTACCCATCGTGCCAGTCTGTGTTTCTTCCACACATGATCGCATCAAATTCAATCGCTGGAATAATGGCACTGTCATTGTTGAAATGCTGCCTCCCATTGATACGACGAAATATACTAAAGATCAGGTTCGTCAGCTGGCAGAGCATTGTCGTCAAATGATGCAAGCCAAAATTGAAGAGCTGAATAACGAAGTCGAAGTAATGGATAAGCGCAGATAATCAAATTGCTGTTGGTTAGGCTAATTTCATAACCTATTTTCTCCTGCTCTTTGGGTGGATTCTGGCTATAAATTTAAGATAGTTTTAGAATTTGCACTTTATTCGCGATATGATTGCGTTTAATAAATTAGTGTTTTTATTAAACGCAATCTGTAGAAAAATCAATCCCAATAGCCTAAATATTGGGTAATTCATCCCAATAATTATTTGAATTGTGAAGTGCTTGCGTTCATATAAGCAATCATTTGGGGATTGCTATTCCTGTCGTGGAGAAAATATGTCACTGAGTCGGCGCCAATTTATACAAGCTTCTGGTTTGGCAATGTGTTTAGGTGCGCTCCCTTTTACGGTTCGGGCCAATAAAGATCAACAAACGGCACTGCCGCTCCCCCCCTTACTGGAATCCCGTGGTGGCCAACCCCTGTTTTTAGCCCTGCAAAAGACCCATTGGTCTTTTGATGGCAAAAATAAGGTGCAAGTTTGGGGAATCAATGGGCGATATTTAGGGCCAACCATTCGGGTTCGTAAAGGGGATAACGTCAAGCTGATATATAGCAATCGCCTGCCTGAACCTGTCTCAATGACTATAGGAGGGCTGTTGGTTCCCGGGACATTGGTAGGAGGCTCGGCGCGTCTGATATCGTCAAATGAAAATTGGTCTCCGGTTATCCCCATTAATCAGCCGGCAGCGACTTGCTGGTATCATGCCAACACGCCAAACCGAATGGCACAGCATGTTTATGCCGGGCTTGCAGGTATGTGGCTGGTGGAAGATGAAGACAGCCGCAGCTTACCTCTACCCAAAAATTATGGCGTTGACGATTTTCCTGTCATTTTGCAGGACAAACGGTTAGATAATTTTGGTGTGCCTCAGTATAACCCAGCGATCAATCAAGGTTTTCTTGGCGATACATTGCTTATTAATGGTGTTGAAAACCCTTTTATTGAGGTTGCCAGAGGCTGGGTCAGGTTGCGTTTATTGAATGCTTCCAATGCTCGCCGATATCAATTGCAACTCAGTGATGGTCGTCCTTTCTATATGATAGGTACTGATCAGGGATTGTTGCCTGCTCCCGTGACGGTACAGCAATTGTCACTTGCTCCAGGGGAACGCCGTGAGGTTTTGGTCGATATGTCGAAAGTGGATAGCGTAGCCATTACCGCAGGAGAGTCGGCAGGCATGCTTGACCGTCTGAAAGGGCTGTTTGAGCCTTCAACCAAATTGCTGTCAACGACCGTCCTGACTATCAAGGCCAGTGGGTTGCTTTCTCTCGTGACAGATCAATTACCGACGCAGCTAGTGGTGGATACTACGGAAATTAACTCATCCATCCATAATCGTCAGTTTGTGTTGGGGGATGCGACTCAGGGGATTAATGGGGTATTGTTGAATAGGAATCGAATCGACATCAGCAGCCAGCAAGGTGCGTGGGAGCGCTGGGTCGTCACTACTTCGGTTCCGCAGCCTTTCCATATCCAAGGGGGGAGATTCAAGGTCATCAGCCATAATGGAAATCGACCACTTCCACAAGATTATGGCTGGAAAGATACGGTTTGGATTGAGGGTAGAACCGAATTGCTGGTGAATATGATGCAGCTGTCTTATGAGGTCTTTCCTTTCAAGTACTACAGCCAAATCCTGGAAATGGCGGATGACGGAGTGGCTGGCCAAATGGTTGTCACTCCAGCCACGGGTTAAGGAAAAACCCAATAATAATAACCACCACTGCTTTGCCTGATGTTGGAATAAGAAAAGTGCTTCAAAGCCCTGTCAGAGCGGATGGGGCCGTTATTTCAGGAAATCTGGGTGATCCTGATGACGCGATCACTCGCTTGGAACTTAGTGTATGAACTCACTATTTGTTCTGAATAAATTGCTAATCTTATCGACTGAGAGTAGCCCTTTCCGTATAGTGTCCAAAATTTTCATACTATTTATTTGCCTGTAAGGTGACTTAATGAATATCAGCTTGATTGCTGCGATGGCTATGGATCGAGTTATTGGTATGGAAAATGCCATGCCGTGGACTCTGCCAGGTGATTTAGCCTGGTTCAAACGCAATACACTCGGAAAACCGGTTGTGATGGGGAGGGTAACTTACGAATCGATAGGACGCCCTTTACCGGGACGCTTGAATATCGTGATCAGCAGTCAGCCAGCACGTGATGATAGTGCCACTTGGGTTCGCACTATCGAAGAGGCTTTGGCCGCAGCAGGTGATGTTGATGAAATTATGGTGATGGGGGGAGGCAAAATTTATGAGCAGTTTATTCCTCTGGCCCACCGTATGTATCTGACTCACATTGATGCGGAAGTGATTGGTGATACCCATTTCCCCGATTACGCACCCGATGAGTGGAATTCAGTCTTTACCGAATATCATGATGCAGACGAGCACAACTCACACGGCTATTGCTTTGAAATTCTAGAACGTCGTGAATGAGCGCCAGCAGTAAAAAACAATCACAAAAACAGCTGTAGTCAACACAACTAATCAAATTTCATCTACGGAGTGTCGTAAGGCACTCCGGCGTCACAGATTTTATTCCGTGGGGTCATTAACGAGTTAGCAATGATGATTGGCTGAAATACTGCTTATCTTCCCAACGCAGCATGGTCAATTTACCTCCCCAACAGCAGCCAGTATCCAGCGCATAGATGCCGGCAGGCGTACCTTTGCCCTCCAGTGCAGCCCAGTGACCGAAAGCAATAGAATATTCTTCAGGGATGTTACGCGGCAATTCAAACCAGGGTTTTAGTGGGGCAGAGACATTTTCGGGTTTCGATTTGCAGATCATATCCAATTGACCATTTGGAAAGCAGTAACGCATTCTTGTCAGTGCATTGGTGCTATAACGCAATCTAGCAAGCCCGCTCAGTTCGGGATCCCAGTTATTGGGCATATCACCGTACATGGCATCGAGAAACAAAGGATAGCTGTCACTGCGGAGAATGGCTTCCACTTCACGGGAACATATCCTGGCGGTGTCTAAATCCCATTGGGGGGCCAATCCTGCATGTGCCATGACCAGTTTTAGTTCATCATCAATCTGTAGCATTGGCTGCTTTCTTAGCCAATTAATCAAATCATCAACATCCGGCGCCGAGAGTAATTCATCCAGTTGGTCTTTCGGCTTATTGCGGCTGATTTTGGCGTAAACGGCCAGTAAATGAAGATCATGGTTGCCCAAGACCAGTTTTACCGCTGGGCCGAGTTGCTTGATATAGCGAAGCACCTCCAGCGAATCAGGGCCACGGGCGACCAGATCGCCCGTGAGCCATAACGTATCTTTGCTGGGATGAAAAGCAACTTGTTGTAATAAAGCGCGAAATTCATGATAACAGCCGTGAATATCGCCAATAAGGTATGTAGCCATAGTTAATTTATCAATGTTGGAATAGCCAGTCTGAACACGGGAATGGCGACACGAAATGGACGACCATCATGATCACGCATTTCATAATGGCCTTCCATTGTGCCTAAAGGCGTTTCCAGAATAGTACCACTACTGTAGCGATAATCTGTTCCGGGAAGGATCACGGGTTGTTTTCCTACAACCCCTTCACCCTGAATTTCTGTTTGGTGCCCATCACTGTTAGTTATACGCCAGTAACGGCTGATAAGTTGCACGGGGGAATGCCCAAGATTGTGAATTGATATTGTATAAGCAAACACAAAACGCTGTTGCTCTGGTTCTGATTGGCTTTCTACGTAAGTACTCTGTACTTGAATATGAATTCTTGGTTCGTTGAGCATAAATGCCTCCTGTTACTGCAGTGGTTGTTTATTGGTCTCAGGCAGTTTTTGACTGAGATGATAACCAATTTGCCATCTTACAGTATTGCTCGACAGAAATGTTTTCAGCCCGTGTGCCCGGATCAACGCCCAGTTCAGATAATTGCTCAACTGAAAAGAGATCGCCAAGGCTATTGCGGATAGTTTTGCGCCGTTGGTTAAATGCCTGAGTGGTAATTCGAGCTAACATGCGAATGTCTTTAACCGGGTAAGGCATAGCTTTGTACGGCATAAGACGCACAATGGCTGAATCCACTTTGGGGGCTGGCGTAAATGCAGTAGGTGGTACTTCAAGAACAGGGATAATCTGACAGTAATATTGTGCCATTACACTCAAACGCCCGTAGGCTTTACTGCCAGGCCCAGCGACCAGACGGTTCACCACTTCTTTTTGCAGCATAAAACTCATATCATCGATAGCGTCAGTATAGCTGAAAAGATGGAACATCAATGGCGTGGAGATGTTATAAGGCAAATTACCAAATACACGCAGGGACTGCCCCTGTTCCTTGGCCAGTTGGCCAAAATCAACGGTCATCGCATCCTGCTGAATGATGGTCAGCTTATCTTTTAGCTTAGGATGAACATGCAGGCGAGCTGCCAGATCACGGTCAAGTTCGACGACAGTCATTTTATCCATGCGCTCACCAACCGGCTCGGTCAGTGCACCTAGGCCAGGGCCTATTTCCACGACAGCCTGACCAGGCTGTGGGTTCATCGCATCGACAATACTTTCAATGATAAACTGATCGGTTAAAAAGTTTTGCCCGAAGCGTTTACGGGCGTAGTGCCCTTGATGGACTTTATTATTCATTACTGTTTTGTATCATCTTAATTGCTAAATTTAATGCGGTAATAAAACTTCCCACATCTGCTTGGCCTGTCCCTGCCAGCTCTAGAGCTGTGCCGTGATCGACAGACGTTCGGATAAATGGCAGTCCGAGAGTGATATTCACAGCTCTGCCAAAACCTTGATATTTTAACACGGGTAACCCTTGATCGTGATACATCGAAAGTACAGCATCAGCATGATCCAAGTACTTAGGCTGGAACAGAGTATCGGCTGGCAGCGGCCCTTCTAGCCAGATACCTTCTGCCCTTAGGCTGTCCAATGCGGGAATAATCACGTCGATTTCTTCATGCCCCATGTGCCCACCTTCCCCTGCATGTGGATTCAGGCCACAAACATAGATATGGGGGCGGCGGATACCGAATTTGGTTTTCAGATCATGGTTGAGAATAGTGACTACTTCTCTCAGGGAATCAAACGTAATCGCCTTGGGAACATCCATAATCGGCAGATGCGTCGTTGCCAGCGCCACCCGTAGCTCTTCTGTTGCCAGCATCATGACTACCCTTGAGCATTGGCTGTGGTCAGCAAAGAACTCAGTATGCCCGGTAAAAGGAACGCCTGCCTCGTTGATGACACCTTTGTGAACCGGGCCTGTCACCAGTGCAGAAAACTCGCCATGCAGACAACCCTCGCAGGCTTTTGCCAGCGTTTCCGTGACATAAATACCGTTTTCCCGGTTCAATTCACCGGCAATGACAGGTGAATGGAGGGAAACAGGTAGAATAGTCAGGGTTCCGGCGGCCTGTGTTGGGGAAATGCATTCAGGGGAGTAAGGTTGTAGTTGAAGGGGCAGGTTGAGTTGCTTGGCTCGTGAGAGCATCAACTCAGGATCAGCACATACAACGAGTTGGATAGGCCACTCTTTTTGTGCGAGGGCAATGACTAAATCAGGGCCAACCCCGGCGGGTTCGCCGGGGGTGATAATGATGGGTTTATTGTTGTGCATCGCTACCATCTAAAATTTTCACGTAAGCGGAGGCACGTAAGTCCTGCATCCAGTTCTGTGTTTCTTCACCGAGTTTACGGTTCAACAGCAGGCGGTAGGCATTATCTTTCTGTGCCGAATCCGTTCTGTCAACCTTTCGGGTATCAATCAGTTGGATTAAGTGCCAGCCGAAAGTAGAGTGAACAGGCTGGCTGAGCTCATCTTTCTTGAGTTTCACTAAGGCATCACGGAAAGCTGGCGCATAAGTACTTGGCACATTCCAGCCCAGTTCACCACCACGCATGGCTGTGCCCGGATCTTCAGAATACTTTTCTGCTGCTGCGTTAAATGTGGTTTTACCACTTAGGATTTCTTCTCTGAGTTTCATCAGAGTGCTGCGGGCTTGATCATCGGTCATGATAGGCGAAGTTTTCAGCAGAATATGACGGGCATTAACTTCAGTGACCGCAACCGGCGGCATATTGCTACCGCGGATATCATTAATTTTCAGGATATGGAAACCAACGCCGGAACGGATTGGGCCAATAATCTGCCCCTTATGTGCTGATTGGAGCTGTTCTGTAAACAGAGAGGGTAATTCCTGCAATTTTCTCCAACCTATATTGCCGCCTTTCAGGGCCTGCGTATCGCCGGAATAGGTGATGGCTAGCTTACCAAAATCGGCGCCATTCTTGAGTTCAGACAAAATCTTGTTTATGATCGCCGTCGCTTTTTCTACCTGTGCTTGACTTGGATTTTCTCGTAGTGGAATCAGAATGTTGCTGACATTCAACTCGGTATTCTGATTATTTTCGCTGCTAAGATTCTTGGCCAGTGTCTCAACTTCCTGTGGCAGGATAGTGACGCGGCGACGAATTTCATTATTGCGTACTTCGGCAATAATCATCTCTTTGCGGACCTGATTGCGGTAGGTATTAAAATTGAGGCCCTCGGCAGTCAGATTTTTTTTCAATTCATCCAGACCCATATGGTTCTGGGCGGCAATGTTTGCGATGGTGGAATCCAGGACTTGATCGGGAATAGTGATCTGCATCTGTTTTGCCATTTGCAAAATGATGTCATCCATAATCAAACGCTCAAGGATCTGGTGACGCAAGGCTGCTTCATCCGGTATTTGCTGACCAGCATGTTTTGCACTGAGTTTAACGGATTGTAATTGCTCGTCGATATCACTTTCCAGTACGACACCATTGTTGACAACGGCAGCAACCCTATTGAGTTCCTGTGGTGCTGCCATTGCGACAGTATTCACTGAAAACATCAATCCGAGAATGAGCGCTCTCCAGTTCTTCATACGTTTCCCATCATATCAATCCCGCCTTGGCGGGGTTATTGTGTTTACATTGTGTTTGCATCATGTTTATCGGTATCAGAATGCGCGCTGGTAAGGCAGAATACCTCTCTCCAGCATCTTCTGGCTACCCAAACTTTGATTGCTGCTTAAGCCACGAAGTTCAACATTGAATGACCATTTGTTGTCATATTCACTGCTGTTGTCCTTCCAGCTGACGATTTTACGTTCATAACCGACATTTACCGCCCAGCAGCAGGTGTTGTATTGGAGGCCAACCAACTGGCTTGCCGGCTGTTTCTCTTTGGTATCGTAATAATACGAACCCACGAACGCCCAACGATCCGCCAGCGGCCAGCTTGCCACCAGCCCGACCTGCGAAATGCCCTGTTGGAATGACGGCGCTTGGCTCCCAAGTGTGGCCTGAATATAGTCGCGGTTAACAAAACGATAATTCAACTGCACCAGACGCTCTGCATCATTGCGGTATTCCACTACCGTATTGCCCATTGCCACACTGTTCAGACGGGTATCGTATTGCAGACCCCCTTTAAATCCCCATGAATCATTGATTTTCCACTCAACATCTCCGGCCCATGTTGTCGCACCCGTACTTTTTTTGGTGTTGAGGATATTTTTGTTTGAGTCTTTAGGGTCAGTATCTTGGGTACGCGGACTTTCAAAGTAGTAGATTTGACCTACGGATAGGCTAAAACGTTCAACTAAATCTTCATCATAAATGCGGGTGGTGATGCCACTGGTAAACTGATTGGCAGATGAAATGCGATCCAGCCCGCTGAAGAAGCGGTCTCGGAACAGCCCGGAATAGTTAGCCTGCAACAGGGAAGAATCGAAGTTGTTAATGTTATCTTGATTCTTATAAGGTACATAAAGGTACTGAACACGGGGTTCCAGTGTCTGAGTGTAATCCTTGTTCATATACATGGTGCGCTCAAACACCATCTTCGCATCGGATTTAAACAGTGGCAGGACACGGTTGACTGTCTTCTCTAGCGCAGAGTTCTGTGTCGTAGCAGGAACATCTTGCTGATAGTGGGTTGCCATCAATTTAAATTCATTATTGAGGCTTGCCCAGCGATTGGAGAGCGGCAGATTGATAGTCGGTTCCACATGCCAACGTGTTGCATCTGGGTAATCTTTGCCTACGCTGGTGAATTTGGCAATTTGAGCGTGGGTTCGGAAATCAAACGGCCCCAGATCATTTTTGTAGTAATTCAGATCAAGTTGAGGCTCTGCACGGTAAGCTTTCCTATCTTTTCCGGCAGTAAAGATCTGGAATTGTTTGCTTGCCAAGGTTGCATCCCAGTTCTGTTGGGCATAGCCAATACTGAATTTCTGGGTGGCATAACCGTCGGTACTGGTGCCGTATTGCGAGGTAAAATCAGTGAAATATTTGGAATCACTGACTTTGGTGTAATCGGCACTGAAACGCCATGCTTGATCGAGTACGCCACTGTGGTTCCAATAGAATAACCAGCGGTTATTGCTCTCCCGATCTGACAGATCCTTATTGAGTTTTTTATCATCTGCATACAGGCGGTCATGCCCAAGCCAATCAAAAGCTACTGTACCGGCTCCGGCTTTTGTTAAGTAACGGAATTCGTTATCCAGCTTAAGACCCCGTTTACTGATCAGATTCGGCGTAATGGTGGCGTCGTAATTCGGGGCAATATTCCAGTAATACGGCAGCTTGAACTGAAAGCCTTCTTTATTGGAGTAGCTGGCATTGGGGATCAGAAAACCAGAACGGCGTTTGTCACCAATGGGAAGTTGCAGGTATGGGCTGTAAAATACCGGCACGTTGGCCACCCTGAAGCGGGCATTCCAGATTTCAGCCACTTCTTCTTTACGGTCGAGGATAACTTCGGAGCCAACAACGCTCCAGCTATCGTTGCCCGGTAGACATGAGGTAAATATCCCGTTATTCAAAATGGTATAGCGGTTTTCATCGCGCACCATCAACTTATCTGCGTTACCGCGCCCTTGACGGCCAACCATCTGGTACTTGCCGTGTTCCATGTCCGTGTCTTTACTGTTCAGGTTAGACCAGGCACGCGGTCCCTTCAAAATAATCTGGGGGTCATCATAGCTAACATTGCCTGTTGCGATCACCGTCCTGACAGGGACTTCATCCTGTGTCTGTTCGAGCCGCACTTTATCGGCTGTCAGCGTTTTATTCCCCTGCTGAATATCAACATTGCCGACGAACTCGACTGCATTGGGATATTCACCGTGTGTATCATCAGACTTAATGTTAATGGGAATTTGGTTGGGATCAGCCGTGATAATGGGTTTATCGTATACAGGTACGCCCAGCATACACTGTGCTGCAAGGTCAGCATGTGCTTGCTGACTGTAAATTGCTGCCCATACCATTGTGGCCAGCAGAGTGGGATAACATTTATTCATAGATAGTTATGCGGTTCCGTCATCAGTGGCATCATGCCGGCAAACGCTCAGAGACTAACGCACTTGATAAATATGCGCCAGAGTAAAGTTAAACTTTACTAATCTTGCTGTTAGGCACGGAGCTTAATGAATAGTATGATAATGCAAAATTGCGCTCAGGGCATTGAGGAATTGAAGAGTATATGCAGTATTGGGGAAAATTATTTGGATTGATATTTGGTATTGCTTCTGGTGCCGGCTTTTGGGGCATTGTAATTGGTCTGTTGCTCGGTCACGTACTTGATAAGGTCAGAATGCGCAATCAAAGACTTTCTGACAAAGGTCCATCCCGGCAGGCGCTGTTTTTTCGCAGCACCTTTCAGGTATTGGGGCATTTGACTAAAGCAAAAGGCCGGGTGACAGAAACGGATATCCAGCTCGCCAGCCAGTTGATGGATAGGATGCAACTGCATGGTGATGCAAGGGTTGCCGCCCAGCAGGCGTTTCGTGAGGGTAAGCAGCCCCAGTTTCCTCTGCGTAAAACACTTCGACAATTGCGACGTGCTTGTTTTGGGCGTTTCGACCTGATTCGGATGTTTTTGGAAATTCAGTTACAGGCTGCGTTTTCAGATGGCGAACTGCATCCGAATGAAAGAATCGTGTTGTTTGTCATTGCTGAAGAACTGGGTATTTCCCGCGCTCAATTTGAGCAGTTCCTCGCCATGATGGAAGGTGGCCGCCATTTTGGTGGGCAATACCAGCAGCATGGCCGTTATCAGGATCATGGGCAGCCGCGGGCGACACTGGCAGATGCCTGCAAGGTGCTGGGTGTTAAGGAACATGACGATGCGACAACCATTAAGCGGGCTTATCGAAAACTGATGAGTGAACATCATCCCGATAAACTGGTGGCAAAAGGTTTACCGCCAGAAATGATGGATATTGCCAAACAGAAAGCGCAGTCCATCCAATCCGCTTATGATTTAATTAAAAAAGAAAAAGGTTTTAAATAACACCTGTCAAAAATCGGCCTTGCATTCAAAATGCATCGGAGTGCCGTAGGCCGGATGAGTAATCGACAACTCTTGTGCATGTAATTGCAGGCGAGGTGCCAGTTCTCTTGCCTGCTGATGAGCATAGAACCTGTCCCCCAGAATGGGATTACCAAGCGCCAGCATATGTACACGTAGCTGATGGGATCGCCCAGTGATGGGAGCAAGCCTGACGCGAGTTGCCTGAGCCTCATATTCCAGTACTTGATACTCTGTCTGTGCCGATTTTCCGGTTTCAAAACAGACCTTTTGCTTCGGGCGGTTCGGCCAGTCGCAGATCAGTGGTAAATCTACCAGACCTTTTTCCGGTTCTAATTTTCCCCATACTCGAGCGATATAGACTTTTTTCGGCTCACGTTCGCGAAACTGACGTTTTAGCTCACGTTCAGCCGCTTTGGTCAGTGCAACAACCATGACACCACTGGTTGCCATATCCAGTCGATGAACAGATTCAGCCGTTGGAAACTCGGCCTGTATCCGCGTCATGATACTGTCCTTATGGTCCTCTGCTTTGCCCGGTACAGAAAGCAACTCACTGGGTTTATTGACAACCATAATGTGCTCGTCTTGATAAAGCACATGTAACCAGGGATCAGTCGGGGGATTATAAGATTCCAGCATAGTGGCTCCAGTTGGGTCGAAAAAATGACGGGGCGGATTCTATCAGCATATGATTTACGGTGTGAGATTAAAATGCAGGGGCATCTCATGGAGATTGCCCCGTATTTCAGGATTGGCTATTTATTAGTGGCTATTTATTGATGAGAAACCACCACCAAGCGAATGGCATCCAGACGCCAGTTTGCCTGATCAAGATTGAGCAGCAAATGCTTATGTTCAGACTCAACCGCTTCCAGCTCATCATCACGGATATTTGGGTTAACCGCTTTCAGCGCTTCCAGCCGTGATAACTCAGCAGACAGCACGTTATCTGCTTCTTTCTTCGCTTTCTCAATCACCTCACGGGCTTGCTGTTCCACCAGCGGTTCAGATTGCTGCAAAATAGCGTGAACTTCTTTTTGCACCGCACTGACCAGTTTACTGGCATTATGGCGATTGATAGCATTTAGCTGGCGGTTGAAACTTTCAAACTCCACTTGAGGTGCCAGATTGGTTCCTTTCAGATCCATTAAGAGGCGCACTGGTGTTGGTGGCAGGAAGCGGGTTAATTGCAGATGTTTCGGCGCTTGGGCTTCAACAACGTAAATTAACTCAACCAACAGCGTTCCGACTGGCAGTGCTTTGTTTTTCAAAATGGAAACGGCACAGCTTCCGGTATCTCCAGACAAAATCAGATCTAAGCCGTTACGGATGATCGGGTGTTCCCAGCTCAGGAATTGGGTATCCTCGCGGGACAGGGCTTTTTCACGATCAAACGTAATTGAGCAACCATCTGCCGGTAAGCCAGGGAAATCCGGCACCAGCATATGATCGGATGGATTCAGGGTAATAATATTGTCGCTGCGATCTTCCTGATTAATGCCAATGATATCGAACAAATTCAGAGCAAAACTCACCAGATCTGTATCGTTATCTTGTGCGGCGATGGTTTCTGCCAGCTTTTGTCCCTGCTCGCCACCGTTGGAATTCATTTCCAGCAGGCGGTCACGACCTTGCTCCAGTTGCTGCCTGAGTTGCTCATGATGCTCACGGCACTCTGTAATGAATGGCGTGAAGCCAGCCTGTTCGTTTGGCTTGGCAAGGAAATTCACCAGAGTTTCATAATATTTGTCATAGATGGGACGACCGGTTGGGCAGGTCTGTTCAAAGGCATTCAAACCCTCGTGATACCAGCGCAGGAGAATCGATTGCGCGGTATTTTCCAGATAAGGTATGCTGATCTTGATATTCCGGCTTTGGCCGATACGATCCAGACGACCGATGCGTTGTTCCAGCAAATCTGGGTTGAAAGGCAGATCAAACATGACAAGCTGGTTAGCAAACTGGAAGTTACGCCCTTCAGAACCAATTTCAGAACAGAGCAGCACTTGCGCTCCTTCATCTTCGGAAGCGAAGTAAGCCGCGGCACGGTCGCGTTCCAGCAGAGATAACCCTTCGTGGAACACGGCACTGCGGATACCTTCACGTTCGCGTAGCACCTGCTCCAGTTGCAGGGCAGTTTCTGCCTTGGCACAGATCACCAGCACTTTTTCATCGCGGTTTGCCAGCAGGAAACCAAGCAGCCATTCCACACGGGGATCGAAGTTCCACCATGTCGCATTTTCGCCTTCAAACTCCTGATAGATCCGCTCCGGGTAGAGCATATCCTTAGCGCGCGCTTCTACGGATTTTTTGGCGCCCATGATTTCAGACACTTTGATTGCCGTCTGATATTGAGCGGGTAATGGCAGCTTGATTTCGTGCAGTTCACGGTGTGGAAAGCCTTTGACGCCGCCGCGGGTATTACGGAACAGCAGGCGGCTAGTACCATGGCGATCCATCAACATAGCGACCAGTTCACGGCGAGCTTTTTCACTCTCTTCATCCTGATGACTGTTTGCCGCTTTCAGCAGAGGTTCAATATCCTGCTCGCTAATCAGTTCGACAATCAGGTTCTGCTGGTCATTGTTCAGCGTTTCGCCAGACAGCAGCAGGGTGACGGCATCAGCGACCGGACGGTACTTCTGCTGTTCATCAATAAACACCTGATAATCGTGGAAACGATTGGGATCGAGCAGACGCAGACGGGCAAAATGGCTTTCCTGTCCTAATTGCTCAGGCGTTGCTGTCAGCAGCAGCACGGATGGGATCTGCTCGGCTAACTCTTCAATGACCTGATATTCGCGACTTGGTGCTTTTTCGCTCCATTCCAGATGATGAGCCTCATCGACGACCATTAAATCCCAACTCGCTTCCAGCAGATGTTCAAAACGCTGTTTATTACGGCGAACAAAATCCAGAGAACAGATAATCAATTGTTCTGTTTCAAATGGATTATCGCTATCGTGCAGGGCTTCGGAATAACGACCATCATCAAACAGGGAAAAGCGCAGGTTGAAACGGCGTAGCATTTCCACCAGCCATTGGTGCTGGAGGCTTTCCGGCACGATGACCAGCACTCGTTCAGCACGACCGGCCATGAGTTGCTGGTGAATAACCATGCCAGCTTCGATGGTTTTACCTAATCCGACTTCATCGGCCAGCAACACACGGGGAGCGTGGCGTTTGCCGACTTCATTGGCAATATGCAACTGGTGAGGGATTAAGCTGGCGCGAATGCCACGCAGCCCACTTTCAGCCAGACGAAACTGCTCACTTTGATGTTTACGGGCGCGAAAACGCAGCGCAAAGCGATCCATTCGGTCAATCTGACCGGCAAACAGACGATCCTGTGGCTTATTAAACGTCAGCTTACTATCCAGAAAAACTTCCCGTAGGGTGATATTTTCCTCTTCAGTATCCAGACGAGTACCGATATAGATTAGCAGGCCATTATCTTGCTGAACTTCATCGACCTTAAGTTTCCAGCCTTCATGACTGGTCAGGGTATCGCCCACATTAAACATAACGCGGGTAATGGGTGAATCATTGCGTGCGTAAAGGCGGTTTTCTCCGCTGGCAGGGAAAAGCAACGTCACCATGCGCGTATCAAGCGCTACGACCGTTCCTAATCCAAGTTCGCTTTCTGTATCGCTTATCCAGCGTTGACCAAGGGTAAATGGCATAAATTTTGGCTCAGTTTTCTGTTAGACAATGTTATTTATGGTTGCAGGATGGCTGCTTTTGTTGGATATCGATCATCATTGGTTATCGATAGGGATAGTTTTCAACGACACTTTTCATCACTCGTTTTTTGGAAACGAGGTCGTAAAAGCACCATTGCCCATTAGAGGGGCGATATGTTAATTCAAGCGGAGCAAGCCGTCACCTGCAAAAGTATCCATTATTCGAAAGATATGCACATCTGCCCTGTCAGCAGGGTCATAAAGTGATCTTGAAGAAATGGCAGGATGGCGTCTGCAATCGGCATCAGCTGTTTATTAATGTAGTGTTCGTAATCCGGCAGCGCGGTCTGGTTTTCCAGTGGCTCAGGCCCTGATTGTGTGATGAGGTAGCTGATCCAACCGCCATTTTGGTATTGCAATGGGCGATTGTTCTGCTGGTTATATTCATCCGCCAGACGTGCTGCCCGGACATGGGGCGGAACATTACGCTGATAATCAGACAGTTTGCGACGTAGCTGTTTGCGGTAAATGAGGCGGTCATCGAATTTTCCCGCCAGCGTGTTGGCAACGTAATCACGGATATAATCTTGGTAAGGCTTCTGGTGAAAAATAAGGGTATACAGTTCATTCTGGAAAATCTGCGCAAGCGGTGTCCAATCCGTTCTTATTGTTTCCAGCCCTTTGAAAATCATCTTATCGCCACTCAATCCGGCATAGCGTTTTTTACTGCCTTGTTCAGTGCCTCTCACGGTTGGCATGAGAAAACGTCGATAATGGGTTTCAAATTCCAGTTCCAGTGTGCTTTCAAGATTGAACTGCGTTTTGAGATGGCTTTGCCACCATTGATTGACAAATTGCGCCAGCGAATGGCCTATTTGACGGGCTTCTGCTTCAGAATGAGGGTGCTTCAGCCAGATAAAAGTCGAGTCCGTATCGCCATAAATCACCTGATATCCTTGTGACTCAATCAATTCACGGGTCTGGTGCATGATTTGGTGCCCGCGCAGGGTAATAGAGGAAGTCAGGCGGGGATCAAAAAAGTGGCAGCCTGACGCACCCAATACGCCATAAAACGCATTCATGATAATTTTCAGAGCTTGGGAGAGCGGGGCGTTTTGTTGCTTTTTGGCTTTGTCACGTTCATGCCAGATTTGCGTGACAATATCAGGTAAACAGTGTTGAGTACGAGAGAAAAACGCTTGCCGAAAACCGGGTATGGCATGTTCACTATCGGGCTGGGCGAGGCCTTCTACCATGCCCACGGGATCAATCAGAAAAGTGCGAATAATAGAAGGATAGAGGCTCTTGTAATCCAAAACCAGCACTGAATCATACAGCCCCGGAAACGAATCCATCACAAAACCGCCGGGGCTATCACCGGAGTCAGTTGCATGAACGGGAGCGACATAGCCGATACGGTGCATTCTCGGCAGATAAAGGTGCGTGAACGCAGCCACTGATCCTCCGCTGCGATCCACTGCCAGCCCTGTCACTGTAGCGCGCTCCAACAGGAACGCCATCAAATCCGTCTTATCAAAAATACGGTTGACCAGAATACAGTCCTGCAAATTATAGTGGGCGAGGGCGGGTTTATCCTCCTGAAAGCGGCGATTGATTTCATCCATCCGATCGTAGGGGCTATCAATGGCTTTTCCTTCTCCCAATAACGTCTGTGCGACAGATTCAAGACTGAACGAAGGAAAATTCCACGTTGCGGTTTTCAGTGCATCAATGCCATCAATAATCAGGCGGCCTTCAGCCGAGGCGAAAAAATGCCCCGGCTTGAAACCGTGCTCCCGCCATTCCAGCAAACCATGATGACGACCGAGTTTCAGCGGCACGTTATAGCGTTCGGCATGTTTCTGTAATACTTTTAAATCAAACTGGATCAGACTCCAGCCAATAATGGCATCGGGATCGTAAAATGCTATCCATTCGTTTAGCTTTTCCAGCATCTGCGGACGGCTGGTGACATACTCCAGCTTGAAATCCCTGTCTTGCCTGCTTCCGTTTTCTGGCCCCAGCATAAACACCGTTTGCTCACCGCAACCCGCCAATCCGATGGAATACAGCTCCCCATGCTGGCTGGTTTCAATATCCAGTGAAACCCATTTCAGCTTAGGGCGATAAGTGGGATTCGGTTTCATTTGATAGCTGCCATCCGGTTTCTGATTGAACCAGACGGGCGCGGTAATAAAACGCTCCATCATAAATCGGTCAGGTGGGCGGATATCGGTTTCGTAGAGCGGAATATCCTGTTCTTTCAGCGCTTTTTCCAGCTGTTGCAATTGACGATATTGCAGGCAATATAAGGCAGTAACAGGTTGGCGATTGAAATCTTTCAACGGCAGAGGTTTGAATTCACAACGCTGTTCTTGGCCGATAATCCGCTTGGCCTTCTGCAAATCATGCTGGGGAATAAAAGCCACCGCTTTTTGGTGAGAAATAGTGATGCGGCGTGCACCCTGATCCGTCGCTAGCCAATAAATTAACTCAATACCGGATGGCGTATCTTTCCAGTGACGGGTGAGTATAAAACCTTGTTCAACATGCTTTTTTTGCATAATATTTCTGCAGCTGTTTTGGTGTTGAGGGCAAAGAGCCGCCTCTACATTGTGATGAATAGTCGTCTAAACTATAGCAGTTGCAGTGGTTATTTATACAGTGGTTTATTTGAGCCTGTACCCGATTTGGGTCATTTCCATTAAAGGTGGCTATTCAGATGGCCCCCGAATTCAATATTGTTTTAATGACCTGTAAGTTAAGCAACTAAACGTTGCTTAACTTACAGGTCATTAAATGTATTCTTTTGGATGACTGATATCAATTAATTGAGGGATTTTAACACCATTTGAGCGGCTAAGAACCGTGCTTTTCAAAGAACCAATAACGTCTTTATTGACAACTCTTACCGTTGGACTAACTGCAATGTGTGTCTGTAGAGCATCAACGATATGATTTGCTATAGAATCATCTGAACAGTTTAAACCTTCTTTAGGTTCTACCCACAATTCTGACTGCTCCCGATCCAGATCATCTTTGTAACGTACGACTATTGTGTTGGAAGCAAGACCACTTTTCTCAGCGATATTGAGAATTAATTCTGGATAGATAGTTTGGCCTTTAACCTTTAACTGGTGATCAACGCGCCCGACAATAGCACCTAACCGAGCACCTGAACGCCCACAATGACAGGGTGAATGGTCTAACCAACTGGCGATATCTCCTGTTGCATATCTTACAGCGGCAAAACCTCTAGGTTGTGTGAGTGTGGTGACGACGACTTCCCCTGAATGACCCTTCTCAGCAGGCTTCCCTGTTTCGGGATCGATGAGTTCGACATAGACATAATCATCGTTAATATGAAAACCATTGTGATACGTACATTCATGGCCTATTGAACCTATTTCACTACACCCGTATTCGTTAAGCATTTCTTCAAATCCCCAAATATCTTTAACTTTTTGCGATGTTGCAGTCAGATTATTGTTCGAATCAAAAGAAGCACAAGCACCTAAATAAGCATATTTGGGCAACATACTCTTATCTGGGAAAGTGTTGCCGAGGGACTCAGCAATATCAATCAGAACAAGAGGATTACCTACGATAAACTGTGGATTATGGTGTTCCATAATGCTTAAGATTCTACTACTTCGTTGAGGAGAACACCTGAAAACACCCACTCCGATATTTTTAGCGGCTTGCCAAACTAACGGGCCCAAAGTGAACATATCATTGTTACTGAGTAACTGAATCATACGATCACCTTGCTTCGCACCTAATTCACGCAGTACGCGAGCCACAGAGTCCACCCAGATTTGTTCCTGCAAACGGTGTACGGGAATATCAACGGGACGGCCTGTCGTCCCTGAGGAACTCACAAAGTCAGTAGCATCTCCATATTCAATAAGCCTATTCCAGTGATCCCGAATATCGGATTTTCTAGTCAAAGGAAGAGTATGAAATAATCCCTCATCAATGAGATGATGGATATCAGATATATTTATTCCCCAGTAAGATTGATAGAATTCACGTCTAAGTGCGTATTCGATTATGAGTTTTAATTTTTTAATGTTCATAGGTAACGTTTATTAATAATAATTTAGTTGTAGCATCGCTTTTTCAGCTTGCCTTCAGTAATCATTTAAACACAGTTAAAATAAATCGATGTCACAGTGAGAGATATTTTACTCCAAATACTCATACAGAACATTCACTAGAAGAAAACGTTAAAATAGGATCTGATTTATTTAGATGATGAGTAAATTTAAAGTATGAACACTCCGCTTTTTCGGGAGGATTACTCTTTTATCTGAACAAATCAAATCTTCAATCATGATAAGTTGTCCTTATGTTATTTTTATAAATGGCGTTGTGGGTTTATTTGTTTTTTACGATTTAATACTGTAGACAGCCCCAACAGAGAAATAGATGCAATGACACAGGGAATTAACAAGGTCATCAGGATCTCTCGATAATCTAACCCTATCTGTATGAGCCATGCTCCAAGCATAGCGCCCAATATTCCGCCTGCACGGCCAATCCCAAGCATCCACGATACCCCTGTGGCTCGGGAAGTTGTCGGGTAGTGAAGTGAAGCGATTGTTCCCATGGATGCCTGTGCGCTGTTCATTGTTGTTCCAGCGAAGAGGATTAAGGCACCTAAACTAATAATGTCATCAACATAGCCAATTGCAAGTAACAGAATACCCGTCATAAAATAGTTAAATGAGACGATTTTATGGGGCGACAATTTATCCATGATAAGGCCTGATATCACCGTACCAACTCCACCACCTAAAGGAAATAACGCGGCCAGAATAGCGGCATAACTTAAGTTAAATCCAGCGTCTTTGATAAGTATGGGCATCCAATTTGTGACGACATAGAAAATCAATAGCCCCATAAAATAGGCGTTCCAAAGAAGTAACGTCGATGCTAAATACCCAGGTGATAAAATTTCATGAATAGGTTTGTTTTCTTTTTTTTGGCTAGCACCTAATGTGAAAGAACTAATGTTTTTATAATTGTCACCGATTAGTTTTTTACAGATTTTCTTAATTTTTTCTTCTGATTGACCTTTATTCATTAAGAATAAAATTGATTCAGGGAGAATAAAAATGATCGGTATAGTCAAAAGTACCGGGATAACACCTCCGAGGATTAACATACTTTTCCAACCAAATGCAGGGATCATATAGGAACCTAGCATCCCTCCCATGGCTGCACCGAAAGGAAAACCACAAAATACAGAGTTAACCATCAGTGATTTGCGTTTTTCAGGTGCATATTCAGAAATCAGCGTTAAGGCATTAGACATAGCAGCTCCAATGCCTATTCCGGTTAACAGACGCCAGACTGATAGCTCATTAATAGTTGTGGAAAATATTGTTGAAATACTACAAATACCGAATATGAAAACTGAGATGACAATGACGGGCTTACGTCCCAATTTGTCTGAAACAGGGCCTGATATAACAGCGCCTATTGCCAGACCAATCAGGGCTGAACTCATCGCTATTCCAAGATCAGTTTTTGAAATTCCCCAATGATCAACGATGGCTGGCGCAATGTAACCGATCAATGCGGTGTCGAAGCCATCTAAGATAAGGATACACAAACACAGCAGCAATATTTTGACATGTAAAGGAGACATTTTAGTAAACCGGATTGCATCTCTGACATCCAATTTTATTGTATGATTCATAGTGTTACTGACCAATATACTCAAAGAGATATAAAAAGGGACTTTAACAGCCCCTTTGTAGTTTTAAGGTTAACTTTCAATTTCAAATTGGCGTTTAGCTCGGCGTGAGTCATTGTGATCATACGTAGGGACTTTGAACTTACGCAGTTGCTCAACAGTTGTCGGTTCTGCCTCACTAATTGGCTTATCGCCACCGACAGTGATACGTTCCATGTAACGATGATGCGGATAGTAGTCATGAACCGCAGCATGCTGCACAGAACGGTTATCCCACATCACTAACATTTTTGGTTTCCACTGGTGACGATATTGATACTCAAGTACAGATGTCGCATTAAATAATTGTGCCAGTAATGCGTCACTATCCCGTTGATCCATATTTTTGATGTAACGAGTGTAATGCGGGTTAACAAATAGCGTTTTCTTCTGCGTGCTAGGATGGATTCGAACAACAGGGTGAGCGATCGGCGGGTACTCTAACTCTTTTCTCTGCAATAATTGTCGCCCTTTTTCCGTATCAGGGAACAGGTATTTGTATGATGCAAAATCATGTACCGCTTCCAACCCTCGGATGAAGTCTTGAGTTTTTGTTGAGAGAAAATCATAGGCGGTAGTCATACTGCTGAAACAGGTATCGCCGCCTATTTCAGGAACAATCCTCGAATAGAGCATTGTTGCCATAGGTGGGCAAAGCTTATAGGTTTCATCTGAGTGCCAACGGTCTGTTAACACGGGCGGGTTACCATCCTTATAATCAAAGACGATTAATTCTGGATTCTTTTCACTGTTCTCAGCAAAAGGATGTACGGTCAGTGGACCGAAATATCGACCTAAGCGCATTAAATCTTCTGATGTTAGATCTTGCTCAGGAAATACTAACACTTCATGCGCTTCCAAATCTGACCGAATAGCCTTAACCATCTCATCATCTAATGGCCCATTCAGATCAATGCCACGTATTTCAGCACAGAAATATGGGCTCAGTTTGCGTATGGTGTATTTATTTTTATCACTCACTTTGTTTTATCTCCAGAAATGTCGCTTATAGTTGTAAGTCCAGAACCTTTTTCTACTTTATTCACTATTGGTTTTTTCATTGCTGCAATAAATAAGATGGTCGAGCACACTGCCATAGGAAGAAATACATAACTTGGGTTCCCGGATATATCCCATGACAGCCCACTAATCACGGGTGTGATAACTGCGCAGGTATAACCCACTGTCAGCATCAATGATGTCGTTCGATGTACTTCATGTGGTTCACTGATCATACTGGGTAATCCCAGCATCAGTATTAAAACGATTGAAGAGAAAAATCCGATAAATGCTGATAAAACAACTATATACTCAGTGCCAAAATACATAATGCCACTTAAAGAAGCAACCAGACCTATCCCTGATAGTAAGTATGGGTATCGTGCTTTCGCTACTGTAGTTCCTGCCATCATAAGAATAATAGAGGCTGGGATCTGACCCAAATTCAACGCGATTAACGAAGAAGAGGTGAGATCTTCAAAATTAGTCTCATGCAGGTAGCGTGGAATAAAAAAGTTGGTTGCAAAATACGTTGCATTTACACACCCCATCATTAGACCCAACTTCCATAAAAGAGGATTATTCCAGTCAGGCATCCATTTGGCACTTTTGTTGATCAATGGCGCTATTTTGTTTTTAGTTTTAGGTGCTGCGATATACACAAGAATTGCGATGATGATTGACACCACAGCCCAAAATACATACGTCAGACGCCAAGAGCCCAACATAGGCAGCAAAATTGACTTTGTTACAGAGACCGGAATAACTTCGCCCCCAAGGAGAAGGCCATTGATGTAGATAGCCGTTGCAAACACAACGTGTTTTGGAAACCAATCCTTCACGATAGAAGGTAGGGCTGGCTGCATAAAAGCAACGCCCAATCCTGTCAGAATGGTTGTCGCGTACATCGCAATCACATCATCTGCTGCGCCGCGAAGTGCAGATCCTAAACCGGTAATCAGTAAGCCAATGATAAGTGTTTTCACTGCACCCGTTCGTGCAATTAATAATGCTCCCAGAATTGCAGCCCCGGCAAACAGAACTGCGGGTAACCCAGAAATAACACCAACCTGAGTTTCCGTTAACTCTAGTTCCTTATGTATGTCAGAAATGATTGGAGGGGTGGCTAGGATGGTCAAACGCATCCCAGCTCCTGCTAACCATAGTAAAAAGAGGTTCACAAGAGTTCTGGCTGACCAAAATCCTTGTGCTTCTGTGTGCTTTGCATACATTGTCTTACCATTACGTTATGAGTTAATAGAAGTGGCTTTTTCTCACTGTTTTTAGATCACTTGCATCTCACGAAATGACGCAATTTCGTCGTCATTAAAACCAAGGTAATTTTTTAATAGATTACCCGTGTGTTGGCCGTGTTCGGGAGCTGGGGTGCGAACAGCATCAAAGTCAGGGAAAGCACTTAAGTGCATGGGTTGACCTACCAATGTCAAATCACCTAAGTGTGGATGATTAATCGGGCACTTCATGTTCAAATAGTTCATTTGTGGATCGGACATCGCTTGTGCAATGTCATAAACATAACCGCTTGGTATTCCACCCGCATTTAACATTTGTATCAGTTGCTTACTCTCATACTTGATCGTCGCAGCTTCAATTTCGCTCATGAGCTGTTTTCTGTGTATTGAGCGACTGTGGATATCTGAGTATTGAGGATTTGAGTAAATCATCGGTATATCAAGAAGATGGCATAGTATTTTAAACTTATCATCTTCTGCGGCTGCGATATTTATCTCACCATCTTTAGTTTTTACGATCCCAGTAGGCATTAACGTAGGATGGTCGTTTCCCATCAATTCAGGTGTTTTTCCATCCGCAAGCCAGCGAGCGACTTGAAAGTCCATAATCGCCAATGTTGATTCAAGAAGAGATGTGTATACCCACTGCCCTTCACCTGTTTTCTCCCGGTGATAGAGTGCGAGTAGTACTGCTTGTGCGAGGTTCATTCCCGCGCTGACATCTGCAATAGCGGCACCTGTTCTTAGTGCGCCACTTTCTTTAGTCCCTGTCACAGACATAAGCCCTGACATACCCTGTACGATTTGATCGACCGCAGGACGGGAGCGATAAGGACCCTCTTGCCCGAATCCACTTATGCTGCCACATATAATACGAGGATTAATCTTCTTCAAAGACTCGTAATTGACACCTAAGCGAAATTTAACGTCAGGCCTGAAATTTTCCAGCACGACATCCGCTTTGCGAACCAAACGCTGGAGAATCTGCTGACCTTGCTCTGTTTTCAGATTGACTGATAAGCTTTTTTTATTTCTGTGAAGGTTTTGATAGTCAAATCCTTCACGGGAGCCTCCCATACTGTCACCTTGATCGGTAGGTTCCTCAATTTTAATAATTTCAGCTCCCCAGTCACCCAATAATCGAGATGTCACTGGACCCGCTCGATGCCGTGTTAAATCAATAACAACAATGCCCGACAAGGGTAAAAAATCCATCTTAGTCCTCACTTGATTGTATAGGCCTGATATTTAAATTGGATATACAATTGAATCAGTAATGATGTCTGGTGTACAAATACAGAGACGTTCCTTAAATAAGGCAACATTATCTTGGTATTCGATGATGTCTTTAGTAGTACCGCTGACCAATAACTTATTTTCCTGACCGCAAATACTTTCATGAATGGCAAATGTTGTCAGTACGTGGGCGAGTATCTTGTTCCCATCATGGTTAACTTCCGTCAGCAATATGTTAGAGACTATTCGCTGCTGTACTCTGTCTCTAAAGTAAATAGAGCCAGATAAAGCGGATGCCCGGTCTTTTGCCATATTCTTACCTTCACAATAAACAAAACAGAGATCCCATCCGTTATCGATATTTTGTTTCGAGGTAACCCGATATATACAGTCATCAGTTAAATAGGATGCCCAATTATTTAAGCGTTTTGCATCTAAGTCTCTGTTGTACAGGCTGTATAATCTGTTAATAGCAAACCAAATTTCAAAATCATTATGGTCATTCAAGGTTCATAACTCCTCGATAGTACTTGTAGAAACCACGGATAGCTGACTCCGTCATCATATGGTCTTCACTAGATTCACCCACGCCAGCTTCTAGAACGATCTCAGAATCAGGTGAGCCTTTTGCGCCTTCCTGAGTAACAGCTAAAATCTCATTGTCATCGATAGTCACTAACCCTGAAGGACCGAGTAGATTTGCTTGCAATAGCCTGCGCTTGGTCAGTTCTTCAGGTTCATCTTCATAACCAAAGAAAGTCCAGATTTTGATGCAACTATCTGTACCATCAGGGATAACGTGGCGCATAGCTAAACAATTTAGCTGTTGTAACAGAATGAGGTTTGGAAATAGGGTCATAATTGCCCCCGTACCGTGCTCATACTCCCGTTGATGATCAATCAATCTCGGATCCAACAACGATAATTCTGTTTTTTTCTCAGCCTTTTTTTCCGTTTCCGCTTTGGTAAAAGACGCGGTTGATACCAGCACGCTACTTTTGCCTGAAGAACACACTTTGACACTGGTTTTCTGATCTGAGCGCCAGATACCGAAGTTTTTAAAGAATGAATGTAAGAGCGCAGCGTGGAATGGGTCTTTTACATTCTCTATTTGCAGTTTCCAGTTGCAATTGACCTTATGCTGCATTTTCCCGATAACTTTCAGTTTCCGGCCATTACATACACGATCGAAGTATGAGAGCATAACGGGATCTAGATACGTATCAAATGGCTCAATATCATATGAGAAGCTGGCAAATACGACCCCGTGCCGTTCGGTGACATTGAGTGCTTGCAGACTGTGTTCTGTCGAATGAAAAAACTCAGACATCCCGCCTTTTCCATCAATACCTTTCCTAAAAGGCATGCCGGAGAATTTACCTTCTAAACTGAAAGCCCACTCATGATAAGGGCATACGAGTACCGTGGTGTTGCCCTTTTGATTATGGCAAATCTTTGCGCCTCTATGAGGGCAACGGTTTACGAATACATTCAACGTTCCTTTCCGATCACGGATTAAAATGACAGGAACATCGCCGACAAATGTTTGTATGTAATCACCGGGCTTTTCAACTTCTGAAGAAAGTCCTACATAGTTCCATGTATTACCACGGAAAATATTGCTGAGTTCTTTTTCATATACATGGTTACATGTATATACTTTGGAAGGCACCCTACGGGTGCCCTTTTTAGACCATTGCAGGGGCATCAACCAACTCCTGACATTCGTCTTCTGTTAGTTCTTCCGAAGCACGGTTCTCATAGACGGTTAAATCGGCAATACGTGACATTACCGTCATCAGCATTGCCCAACCTTTGTTCTGGATTTCGAACAGAGGTTTTCCGTCTTTGATATCGCACTTAGAGATGAATTCATAACCCATACGTACGTGCTCATCGTCGAGAACACTATGAACATCAAAATGGGTTTTAGTGGTGGAGCCATCCATAACCGGCTTAACGTGCTTGTAGAAGAAAGTTGCAGAGGCTTCAACAACTAAGTGAACCAAGACAACTTTTTCTAATTCGGTTGCAGTACTCATCTTATAAGTAAACCATGAACTGGCTGCTTCAAGAATGGGATCAAATACAGGTTCAAAATCTACCCGGCCATTTTTGAGATCACGATTATGACCAAGCTCTTCTTCCAGATGAGACATGGTAATTTCTTCAAAAGTAGAGTCGTTCAATGTTGTTGCACGAGCTAATACCATTTTTTGGAAATAATCAGACCAAACCTGGAAGCAATCGAGGAACTTTTTCTTTGTCTGTGTTTTTTTCAGCAGGCCACGATTGACCAAAGCGAAAAGTTTGTGTTTATCGAAACGCTCCATGTAAATTTCATTACGGGTAAATAGCTGTTCAGCAACGGTATTACCAAGGATGGTGTTGACTTGCTCAGGATGGAAAGTAGCCCAAGGGTCAGTAAAATCTTCATAAAGACCACGAGAATCAAACTGAATAGATAAGCCCCAAAAACCATTTGGGTGGCCACCTTTGAAACCATGAAGGTGACCTGGGGGCACGAGGAGTGCATCACCCGCGTCCATGGCAGCTTGAACATCTCCTGTTGATTCGGCAGAGCCTTCGCAAAGTAAGATCATTGATTCTACCGGGTGGATATGTGGTTCTAATTCTTCACCCGCTTCAAGGCGAACCCATGCCATTGATATACGGTTATCATCCGGTAAAAAATCGAGTAATTGTTTATTCTTCATGAAATCTTTCACGTGCCCTAGCCAATGCTCGACACCATTCACCTCAATAGTGTGAATAGATGGAATATAATCTCTCTTCACTAATGTCACATTAGATAATTTCTTCATTTTTTTATTCTCAATAAATACATTTTTGTGTGTGTAGTACCGTTTTGTAAGATAGATGACTTTAGATGCATTGTTAATTATTTAATTGTCATTATTATTTTTTTTCTTGGTGTGGTTCACATATTTCACATTAATACGGAATTGACTATTTTGTTTTTCTAATGTAATGAAATTTAATGAATTCAATCAATTGATTGATTTTTTATTCTGACATTTTTTATATATTTACGGGTATATATCGTGAATTGATTTATTAACAATAAGTAATGATTTTTATATGAAACTTAATTTATGAGTGATTGGTATTGTTTCATTTAAAAATAATTTCATTTATTTATTTATTTATTTATTTCTTTTGAATTATGAGGAGTAAACTTACAGATATGATTAGATGAAGTTGGAATTATTGGTCTAATCCAGTAAATGTTATTAATTATAGCGCCTATGGTTATTGTGAAAAATAAAATAATATAGAGTTTTTCGTGACGATAATGGGAATAAATATTTCAGATGACTCAGATAGAAATATAGTAATATTGGTATTTCTATATTTCTATATTTCTATATTTCTATATTTATTATTAATTAGTCAATAATGCAGAGTATATCTATATCCTGAAACAGTTCTATACGTGTAATCTTGGCTTTTATAGAGACATTATGCTTTATGTCGAGGAGGGTAAGCAGAAGCAGGTGAAAAAATAGTGATGCGAAAGGCTTATAATGTAGAACATTGAGTTAAAAAATCCATAGCCAGACTGTTCGTTCAATTGAAAAACTGAAGAGGAGAATAGCATATGCAAAAAGTCACCATCATTACGGGCGGCTCCCGTGGTATCGGTAAGGCAACGGCGCTTTGTCTGGCACAACAGGGGCATCATGTCTGTATTGGTTATCGCAGCCGCGAAGATGAGGCTGATGAAGTCGTGGATATTCTGCGTGGCTTCGGTCAGTCGGCGATGGCAGTGCGGGTGGATGTGACTGATGAAAAGCAGATCATGGCGCTGTTCCAACGGACGGAAAAAGAATGGGGTTATATTTCCGGGTTAGTGAACAATGCCGGGGTCTTAAAGCCTCAGGCGACTATCGAACAGTTAACGGCAGAACGATTAAATACAATTTTCGCGACCAATGTAACAGGCTATTTTCTCTGTGCTCGTGAAGCGGTAAAAAGAATGGCTTTTCGTCATGGTGGGCGAGGGGGAGCGATTGTGAATGTTTCCTCGGCGGCTGCAAGATTGGGTTCTCCTCATGAATATATAGATTATGCGGCATCGAAAGGGGCTGTTGATACGTTGACAATTGGGCTGGCTCAAGAAGTTGCAGCACAAGGAATTAGGGTGAATGCAGTTCGTCCTGGGTTCATCTATACCGGCATGCATGCAGATGGAG